>JANYHQ010000437.1 GCA_025358985.1 Acidimicrobiales bacterium | reverse complement strand
CGTAGATAACGCCCGTTCAATGCCTGGGGAATCCGCCCCGACACATGCAAATCAGCCACCGTGATCTCATCGGGCACCGGGGCATAGTTACCCAACAAATACGGATTGGAGACGGTGGGGGCGGCGTCGATGATGGCCATGGCCGAAATGGTAGATCAGGAGCTGCAGATGCCTGCAGCCACGGCCGGTTGCGCGCTCACCACTACACCGGGGCTGGACTCTTCGGTGAGTACCAGTTTGCTCCAACTCCCCCGAGCGGCCAACGGAATAGGCCGATCGCTGTCACCCATCACACCTAACGACAGCACCACACCGTTCTGCACGCCCCACAATTGGTACGTGTGGTCCGAGGTGAGGTGCGGCAAACCACTGTCCACCAGATATCCCTCTCCGGTGGAAGCGAGAATCACTCTTGCCAGCGACTGACCCGACGCGTTATGCAAACTGGCCACCTTGGTACCGGGGGCGGCCAACAAATCGTTGATCCGTTGCGCACCATCACGACTGGCGGCCAATTCGGACTTGTAATCCTTGATCAATCGGTCTTGGCGCACGTTGGATATCCCCAATGCCACCAACGCCACGGCGGCCGCTGCAGCCACCATGGTTGCCGTCCATCGCTGTAGCGATCGGCGTCGCGTCAACGACACCACCGGAGCATCAACATGACGCAGCATCGGTGCGCACTTCGGGAGTGGGCCAGAACTGTCGTTATCAATGCTGTCGGCTGTGGGAAGCAAGGAATCGATCCGTGCCCAAATCGACGCAGGAGCCTCACCAACTGCCCCTCCCAAAAAGGCAGCCACCTCAAGATGCTCGGCTACCTCGGCACGAGCCCGAGGAGAGCGCTCCAAGTACTCGTCGATCTCGGCACGTTCGGAGTCATCCACGGCATCCAGCGCATACGCACCCAACAGCTCCGCCAGTTCGCGTTCGCGCGGGGTCATGGCCCCTCGCTCTCGGGAACCATGCTGATGCCCCACCGGACATCGCTGAGATCGTGTAGCTGGCGTCGCATTGATTTCAATCCACTTCTGATTCTGCTTTTGATGGTGCCTTCGGGTTCGTCGAGCAACTCCGCTACCTCACGGTACGTGTGCCCGCCGTAATAAGCCAGGCTGATTGCTCGCCGTTCGCCTTCGGGCAGCTCGGCCAGGGCCTTTTGTACCCGATCTGCCTGCTCAAGGTCGATGACCTCGCGCTCCAGGTCATATCCCCGTGAGGCCACTTCGGTGGCGTCAGCATTGTCTCGACGACGACGTGCCGATTGTGCTCGCAGCTCATCTACCGCTCGACCATGCGTCTTCATCAACACGAAGGAGCGCAGCGAACCGCGCTCGGCATCGAAGCGTTCAGGGTTGGACCACAGCTGGAGGAACACGTCCTGTACGGCTTCTTCGGCCAGGCGGGTGTCGACCAGTAGACGCTGGGCCAGACGGAACGCCGGACCCCCATGGCGGTGGTAGCACTCACCCAGCGCGGAGCGATTGCGGCGGCCGACGGCGATGACCAACACGGCATCACTCACCTCGCGCAAATCCGGATTCACACCCCTGTTTCCGGAGCCGGTCGTCATTTGGATGGCCTGTCGGTTTTGTTCAATCCGAATTCCCAGGGGCGCCGGATACGTCCTCGAGCCGGAAGAGGCGACCGGACCAACCACAGTTCCACCACACAAGGAAGTGCATTCATGACCAAATACTCCCGTTGGGCCGCTGTGATCATGGCTGGTGCCACGCTCTCAGCCGTCACTGTATCGAGCTTGCCAGCTTCAGCCGTAGCAGCCAAGGCCAGCATGAAGACTAAAACGGTTACCAAGAACGCGGCCACCAAAGACATTGTTGACACTGCTGTCGGTGCCGGTAGTTTCACCACTCTCGCCGCTGCCCTCACTGCTGCCGGACTGGTCGACACGCTGAAGGGTGCGGGGCCGTTTACCGTATTCGCCCCTACCGATGACGCCTTCAAGAAGGTTCCACCGGCAACGTTGGCGGCGTTATTGCTGCCTGAGAACAAGACGGCATTGCAGTCTGTGCTCACTTATCACGTGGTGGCCGGCAAGGTATTGGCCAAGGATGTTGTGAAGCTCAACGGCCAGTCGGTGAAGACCGTCAATGGTCAAAGCGTGAAAATCATGGTCAGTGGCGGCAAGGTCATGGTGAATGACGCCAACGTAGTGACCACCGACATCCTCGCCAAGAACGGCGTCATCCATGTTCTCGATTCGGTGCTCATTCCTGCCGATCTGAAGTTGGCTCCTTCCGCCCCCACCACCACCAAGGCCCCTGCGTTGAAGGACATCGTGGACACCGCCGTGGCCGCCGGTTCGTTCAAGACATTGGCTGCTGGTCTTACCGCCGCTGGTCTCATCGACACGCTCAAGGGTCCTGGCCCGTTCACCGTATTTGCTCCTACTGATGCAGCGTTCGCCAAGCTGCCGGCGGGCACGCTCGACACGTTGTTGAAGCCAGAAAACAAAGCCACCCTCACCGGTATTCTCACGTATCACGTGGTGGCCGGGAAGGTCGCAGCTGCTGATGTGGTGAAGCTCACGTCGGCCAAAACGGTCAACGGTGCCGATGTGAAGATCCGCGTCGATGGTGGCAAGGTGTTCATCAACGATTCGCAGGTAGTGACCACCGACATTGCCGCCAGCAACGGCATCATTCATGTGATTGATGCAGTGTTGCTGCCGCCCACCGCAGTTGCCGCCGGTCCTGCACCTGCCGCTGCGATAGCAGGCTCCATCGTGGACGTGGCGAAAGCCAACGGCAGCTTCAAGACGCTGCTGACCGCCCTCGATGCTGCTGGTCTCACGGCTACCCTCAGCGGCCCCGGACCGTTCACCGTGTTTGCCCCCACCGACACTGCGTTCAATCTGGTGGGTCCTGACGTGATCAAGACGCTGCTCAAGCCGGAGAACAAGGCACAGCTCACGTCCATCCTCACGTTGCATGTGGTGGCGGGCGTGGCATTGCCGTCGTCGGCCATCCCCACCCTCACCAGCCATAAGGTCAAGACCGTCAATGGCAAAGAGGTCGTCCTCACCATCCGTGATGGCAAGGTGTTCGTCAATGGTGCGCAGGTCATCATCGCCGACGTCAAGGCCAGCAACGGTGTCATCCACGTGATCGACACGGTGCTGCTGCCCTGATCGTTTCACCCCGCCCCCCTTACCCCGCCCCCCTTACCCCCGCCCCCCTTCGAGTGGAGTCCGGATTGCGCTCAGCGCCATCGTGGCTCCACTCGATGCGCGTTGGGGTCAGATGCCGTCCACGGTCGGATAGTTCAATGGGCATGACGGGGCCAGGATGCGTTCGGTGGATTCGTCCACATCGGTGAGAAACGTGGCGTGAAAGCGATTGATGGTATTGCTCAGGCCCACCGTGAAGCAGATTTCGATGATCTGCTGCTCTGTGAAATGCATTCGAAGACTTTCATAGATGGCGTTGGTAATGGGCTCATTGCGGGTTGATACCTGCGCGTAATGCACGATGGCCCATGACGCATCGTCGTACACACCTTCGGGCCGGGTGGCATCGCCGAGGTGCGCAAGTTGCTCTTCCGTCATTCCTGCTGCTCGACCGAGCAGCACATGGGTGGGGATTCAGTAGTGGCAATCGTTGGTGACGCTGGCCGTGAGATAGGCCAATTCGCGCTGCGTCGGTGTCATGGAATTCTGGAAGTACACAGTGGTACCGAACTGCACGAGGGCATTGAGCGCCTCTGGATGATTGGCCATGGCCCGGTACACATTGGGGTCCACGGTTCGGCTGCGCTGTCGGGCAACGGTGGTGAGCACCTCTACTGCCCTTGGATCGGCGTTTGGATCGTTGGAATCGATGAGCGGTAGACGGGCCATGACCAGACTGTACAGAGTTCATCGCTCCGTGCCTGTGGGGGCGTGTAAGGGTTGCGGTAATGAAGTACGTGGTGATGGTGATGATGATGCTCTTGCCCGGAGTGGGCGCAGCTGCTACCCGGCGTCAGATCGTGGTGCTCGACCCCGGCCACAACGGTCAAAACTTCCGCAATTCGTCCAAGATCAACCGTTGGGTGGACATTGGTACCGAGAAGAAGGCATGCAACACCACGGGCACCACTTCACTGAACGGATTGGCCGAGGCGCAGTACAACTGGGATGTGGCATTGCTGACCAAAGCGCGGTTGGAAGATGTCGGCATCACGGTGGTACTCACCCGCCAATCCAATGACGGCTGGGGTCCGTGCATCGATGAACGAGCCCGTATCGCCAACGATAACCACGCCGCTGCACTCATCTCTATCCATGCTGACGGTGGTCCTGCGGGCGGGCGGGGCTTTGCCGTACTGCGACCGAAGTTGGTGAAGGGTCTCACCGACAACACCGTGGGCCCATCGGCCACCCTGGCGTCGATGTTGGTGAAATCCATGGCGAACAAAACGGGCACCTCGCCATCGTCGTATCTCGGCAACAAGGGCGTATTGGTGTCGTCTGACTACGGCACGTTGAACCTGTCGAAGGTTCCGGCGGTGATTGTAGAAACCGCCAATATGCGCAATGTCAAGGACAGTGCATTAGTAAGCACAGGTACTTTTCAGCAGACTGTGGCGGAGGCCATCACCGCCGCCACGTTGGAGTTCCTGGCGGCTTCGCCTCAGTCAGCGGGGTGAGGCGGGAGCCACCAACGGCCAGGGGTGGAGGCGCTCAGCGGTGAGTGCGATGTGAAGCAGCCAGTCCTCGCGGAAATGGGGGGCCAGCACCTGGAGCCCCACCGGCAACCCGTCTACCAGTCCGGCGGGAATGGATATAGCCGGGTTTCCGTAGAGATTGGACGGTGCGGTGAGGCGACCGTTGTTCCAGCCGCCCACCTCTTTGCCACCAAACACCGATGGCAATGGCCCGTCGGCGGCGAACGCCACACCGGGGTTGGTGGCCGTCATCACCAGGTCTGCTTGATCGAACATGGTGGCCATTGCCTCGTTGTGTTCCATCCTACGAGCCGCCACCCGATTGGACGCCTCGGCGTTCCACTTGCCATCCGCCCAGCGCAGCCCGTATCGCATCTCCGGAGTGAGATCTCCTTCGCAGGCTGGCCACGCATCAGCCAACGACGCCCGTATCCCCAGCAGTCCACTCAGCGACCAGGCCGTACCCATGTTGGGGAGCTTGGCTTCTACCGTCACCTGCTGTAAACTAAGCGCACCTATTAATTCTTGGGCGAGGGTGAATACCGCGTCGGCTACTGCGGGCACGATATATGCACCCCCGAAGTCCACCATCAATGCCACCCGTTTGCCTTGTAGCTCGGCACCGTAGGACCCTAGGTTTGCTTCGTAGCCAGATACCTTCACCAGACTCGACGGGTCACGAGAATCAAAGCCGTTGGTGACGTCGAGATACCGGGCCGAGTCGCGCACACTGCGGCTCACACATCCCGACACTGCAGTCATGTTGCCAAATTCTGCGCGCGGCCCGCGCGGTATGCGCCCATAGGTTCCCTTGAGACCAACCAACCCACAGAACCCGGCCGGGATCCGAGTAGACCCTCCCCCATCGCCGGCGGTTGCAAGGGTCACCAAGCCACCGGCCACCGCCGCCGCCGAACCACCACTGGAGCCACCGGGCGTAGTGCCCTGCTGCCACGGGTTGTGGGTGGCGCCGTTGAGCACGGTGCGGGTGAGGTTGACGCCGCCGAACTCCGACGCCGTGGTCATGGCAAATGGTACGAACCCAGCAGTGCGGATCCGGCTCACCATGGTGGCGTCGTGATCGGCCACGTGATCCTTGAGCGGAAATGATGCTTCGGTTGCCGGCCAACCACGGACATCCTGCAGTTCCTTGATGCCGATGGGGACGCCCCCAAATGGAAGTCCAACGTCAACTGTCTTGGCGCTAGCCAATGCCTCATCAGCGGCCATATGGGAGAAGGCGTTCAACGACGACGCCGCGATAGCCGCCAAGCTGGCCCGCAGTTCATCTACCGGCGAATGTTCGCCCCGCCGGAACGCATCTACGAGAGAACAGGCATCACCCTGCCAAGGGAGGTCGGTCATAGCCCTGACAGTACCGGTACATCGGCCTGACCCTCACGGCTCGAACCGTCGAATGCCCAAGAACCGATCGAAGTCCGAGTCAAATGAACACACGCTGGCGTGGTGTTCGATCGCAAGGGCGGCGAGGTGGCCGTCATTCACCACATTCCCTGCCGCACCAGTAGTTGCGAGAAGTTGACGGAGCACACCGACGTGGTTTGGAGTGGGACTCACCACCACCGCTCCGGACTGTCGCAACCAGTCATCAACCACGTCGAGGGCAAGCTCAGCAGTGGTGGGAACGCGCATGATCCGAGGATTGGTAACGATCCGTACGAACCCGAGGAGTGCCACCCATGCAAACCCGACCGTGCCCCCACCCTGCAACGTCGATGTGAGCCACTCCCGGGACTGATCGTGATACACCGAGTCGCGGTCGGTTGCGTAGATCAGCACATTGGTGTCAACGATCGCCGTCATTTGCGCATCTCTAGCTTTCGGGCGAGCTCATCGTCCTCGATGTCTGAAACGAGTCGGTTGGCATGGTGGAGGTCGACACCGGGTTTCGGGCCGCCAAGGCTCAGCGTTCGAATCGGAACGGCAGCACCCGGGGGCCGCAATCCGTCTCGAAGGGCCTGATTTACCGCTTCCTTGAACGACAACCGACGTTCGCGCATTGCCCGCTCCACCAGCTCGGCCACGTCCGGGTCAAGGGTGATAGTCGTTCTCATATAGGCATCATAGCATCACAATTCTGATGCACTGATGTAGTTGGCTCCGGACGAGTTCCGCCAGCCCAAAGTCCTCCCAGGTGTGGCGGATTGCGCCCTGCGTGGGGCCTACGCAAACCACTTCCTTGCCTGATGTTGGAAAAACGACACGGCGGGCCCGACGGCTGGGCGGTCGAACTCAACTCACAACGAATGTCAGACCAGCATCTCGCACCAGCGGCAATCAATGTGCAGCAGCATGAGCGCCACCTTTAGTCTCCTGCAGCCGGAGCCAACTCGCCAGACTCAGCGGCAAACGCGTCCGTGACCCACTTCCAATGCATTCGTCCATGTCCGGCATTGGCGGCGAGTACCCCGCCGACAGAACCATCGGCCCACGGAGCGCCAGGGAGCGTTTCGCCGAGTTGTTCGTCCGTCAACTCCGAGATCAACGTCAGCGTTACGGCCCGCGCCGCCTCCCCGAGAGCGACTACCTCGTCGAACGTCTTTCCCGCGTGCTTCACTTGCCACTCATCAGTCATTGCATGAACCGAGACCATGATCTCGGCCATTGATCGAGCCTTTCCAGACTCGTCAGTACGCAGACCAACCGGATTGGCGTGGCCGCCAACATGACGGCGAACCATCGCCGCAAAGTTGTGCTCGATCAGCGATAGATGCGCCAGATGGTCGAGCGCAGACCACATATTCGACGGGTCATGCTCGCTGGGGGTGAGGCCATGATGAAGTTGCTCTTCGGTCAGCCCCGTGTACTGGTCGAGCAACCAAACCCGACCCTCGTGGAGTTCTTTCTCAATGGTAATTCGGCGCATCTCGTTGGTCTAGCGGATTGAACCTGGCCGAGCCCCATCGAGTCCAACCGGCTCGCCCCCAGCCAATCGCGGCAGATCGGCACAGGTATTCGCGCCAAACGTGGGATTGAGCGCCCGGTTCAGCACAATCACTCACGAGGCGTGGGACTCAGCGTGCTGATCTGCCGCGCAGGCCGGGGTACGTCGTACTCTGTAGCGATGAACACGGTTGATCTGGGTAGGCATCTCGCAGCCAGCCTGCAGAGCGAGGAGACCGTGGGCGATCGGCTGAGGTTGGTTCGTCAATTCATTATGGATTGCGACAATTCCTCCAATGTGACGGCGCAGATCAGCGACGCATCGATGCTCACCGGTGATCGTGGTTGGGATGCGTTGGTGGCGGGAGTAGTGGAAGACATTGCCTATCGCCACGGCTCGAAGGTGCCACGCTGGACCATGGAACCCGAGCGGTTCACCGACGATCGTTGGTGGTTCGTCACTGCATTTCCGGCGTTGCACGCCACTGCGTTTGTGGAGACCCCAGCTTCGTTGGCCAATCGAGGCGTGTTCATCCGTCGCGCGTCGCTGGTGAACATCTAGTGGACGCCTCATCTCATGGCCTTGGCCGCACTGAGATCCTCATGTTGTTGGACAAAGTGGCCCACGAAGCCGAGCGCCGTGAGGTGAGTGTGTCGCTCTTTCTGGTGGGCGGCGCAGCCATTGCGCTGGCGTATTCCACAACACGCTCAACCAAGGATCTTGACGGTGTGTTTGAGCCCAAACAGGTGGTCTACGAGATCGCCGTGCGCATCGCACGGGACTATCCGGAATTCGGGTTGGCTGATGACTGGCTGAACGATGCAGCCAAGTCGTTCTTGCCCGGTAATGATGCGTTGGCTTCCACGTTGCTGGAACTCCCGGCCCTGTCCGTAAGGGTTGCTTCTCCTAGGTATCTGTTCGTAATGAAGGCCATGGCAGCCCGAGAAGTGGATGAGGAGGATTTACGGATCCTCTATCCACTGTGCCACTTCGGGTCGGCCGCAGAAGCCCTCAATGCTCTGGAAACGGCGTATCCAGGGCGCCCGATGAAGGCCGCCGTTCAGTATCTGGTGGAGGGCATTGCCGCTGAGTTCCAAGTGCCATGACGGGACGGATCACTGCACTAGAGCAATGCCGGCCCCTCCGCCGATCGGGCCGACATCGCTCCACGTAGCATCAGTCCTGAACGGGAACGTAGATGATCAGTTCGGAGGGCATCGAGTGGTGGTAACCGGCACGGGCCGTTGGTATGTGTTGGGTATCGATCACAGCACCGGTGTGGCAGCCACTCGGTCATTTCGTATCGACCGCATTACGGCCCCGCATGCCGACCGGGACCACACCGTTGCACCGCTTCCCCCCGGTGCTCAATGGCCGCTGCATCCCACGGCTTGGTGGTCGGACCCCACCGTCACCACCACCGTGATCTTCCTGGCTGACCCCGGCACCACCGAACTCATCAGTGGGCATACGTTTCTGGACGCTCAGCGACGAAGCCTTCGACACCACCAAAAGCGATCAGGGCTCCCTAGTTGACACCGACGGCTTGGATTTCGTCGGCGCGCAGGTTGAGCGGCGGTGTGGTGGTGGTGAGGGGCAGGACGGTGAACCCGGTGGGCGTGTCGATGTCACACGTCCAGGTTTCGTTGACCGAAATGGGGTAGTGACCTTTGTTGATATACACGTGACGGGCGGATCCGTCGGGCCACGGTCCCGTGGTTTGGCGATTGATAGTTTCGGTGTTGTCGTCGCCCCAGTTGGTGGACGAACTGGCCACCTTGCACGACCACGCAATGACAGCGTTGGCGTTGTTGTATGTGAGGTCACCACTTGCTTCAAGGTACGCGTACTTACCAACGATGGCCCATCCGGGGGCAACGTGAAGAATAGGGCGGGGTGCGTGGGTTTGGATTTCGGCTAGGAACGCAAGCCCGTACTGTTGGGCAGTGGGGAGCGGGGCGGGCGGATCGCCGGGGAGACAATTGGGAATCTGTTCGATATATCCCTGTGCCGTGCCCCGCTCGCACGGTCCCAGCGCCACCGCAAACCCACGAATCACCGCATTCCGTATCGGCGGTGGCGGCTCAACCGTAGACACCGGTCGCACCGGCGCAACCCGCGGCTTACGTGAATCCTTCGCCTTCGGGTCGGCCTTGACCCGAGTCAAATCTTCATCTTTTGGCAAATCAGAGATCTGCTTTTTGATGCATGTCGAGTAGCCAAAATTATCGGTCGTGGCTGAATAACACCGAAGTTCAGCGGCGTCGGCCGACCACGTCGACAAGCAAACTGATCTCGCCATAGCCAGGGTGATGATCCAAAAACACGACCGGGGGAATTTAGTGAACATTGCACGGCTTATTTCGGAACAGGTACATCTGATCCTCTTGGACGCCACCGTACGGATACCAGCGTGATGAAACGAACCGATACAATTCGTTGCGCCGTTCGGGACTGGTGTCAATCATTGGACTCGCGTCGTAGTCGACGAGGACAACGAAGCAGTTATCCGATCGAGTCACCACTTCTCGGACTACTGACTTCGGCGGCTGCGGATGATCCCGGATCAGTTTCCCCCGAACAGCGCCATGACCTGTGAGGGCGTCGCGTATGTCTTGGGCAACCGGGCCGAACGCCTGGACGATCATGACATCGATCTCGGGTGTGATGACGAGAGATTTTTTGTACTCGGCGAAAATCTTCGCAGCGTTGGAATTGCGAAGGTCGAGGATGGCTTGGATTTCGGCGTCACTGGGGCCGGGGCCGAGATCGCTGGTTGTGGGAGCCGGAGTGGTGGTTGAAGGTTCAACCACAGTGGTGGCTACCAAGGAGGTGGCTGCAGCCGTAGTGGCGGGCGCAGCGGTGCCGACGGTGCCTGAGGGTTGAGGGGCCGTTTTGGCAGAACAGGCGGCGAGTGTCACGGTGAGTATGCAGATACCGAGAGATCGCCACGACATGCGAGGCATGGTATGCGTCGAAATGCACTACGACAAGTGGCCAACCCACATTTTTCGCATCAGCTCCCAGGCCGCCTACCCTGAATCACCCCCATTCGAGTGGAGTCACCATTGCGGTGAGCGCAATCCTTGCTCCACTCGACGAAATATCAGACCCGCCTCCCCCGAATCACCCCCATCGAGTGGAGTCACCATTGCGGTGAGCGCAATCCTTGCTCCACTCGACGAAATGTGGGGGGTGCAAGGCCGGCGAGCCTCACCGGCCACTCCGGTATGGGTTGGAGCCAAAGACGTCAGCGCACTCGACCACCACGGCAAACAACGGGTCCTCGCCATCCTCGATCAGTTGGTGCAAATCAGCTGATCGTCACGCGGCATCGAGCCAGTGCGCTCATACCCGCATGCGTCGATGCAGGAGGCGCGCTGGTTAGGGGCCGAGGAGCGCAGCGGGGATAACGGCCACGCCATCGGGTCGCCGGTAAGCCTGCGTGCCGGTGGTGATCACAGCCATATCAAGCATCCGGATAATCCGCCCGGCACCCGAATGGCGGCCGGGATCAGCGTCTGACGCCGAACCGGTCAGCAGGAACTGACCGGGTGTGGCCCCGGCATCGACGGCGCGACGAACGAGGTCCCACGTCAACGGGAGGTGCTGCCATTCGTCAAGTAAGACCCGCTGGCCACGAAGGATTCGATCAGGATCGGCCTCCACCAGTGCTCGGACTAACGGATTTCGTACAACTTCGACCCATTTTTCTGTACATCCTCGGGCAATCCAACTGGTCATTTACGGGCAGCCGATCGGAAGGCACCGAGCCGAAGAGCGCACGTGGAGCGCACCCTCTTGTTATCAGTTAACCTATAAGTGATAACAAGGAGGCACTGCCCTGTCACCGGCATCCGACCAAGCCAGCTCCTGGCCAGCAATCACCTACGAGGAACTGCCTTGGGAAATCAGCGACGGAGCAGTGGCGTCGCGGACCGCTCGACGGCTCCATTTGGGACCGTACCGCGCCGCCGTCATCGCTCCCATCTCCCACCAGAACGTCACCCTGTCGCCGAACCTGGCTGCGCAGGTCGATGACGCCACCCACGAAGTGGCCCGCTTCGATGCCGAACTGGGTTATGAAATCGCCCCATTCAGTGCGGTACTGCTCCGCAGCGAATCGGCCGCATCGTCCAAGATCGAACACCTCACCGCCCCCGCCAAGGCAATAGCCCAAGCCGAACTCACACCAAACGGGCGCAACAATGCAGCCGCCATCGTGGCCAACACCAGAGCCATGACCGCCGCCATAGCCCTCAGTGGCCACATCAGCGCCGAGGCCATACTTCGTATGCACGCAGAGCTCCTCACCACCAGCGCACCCAGCATTGCAGGGCGATGGCGCGACCAACAGGTGTGGATCGGCGGTGGCGACCTGGGGCCCCATCAAGCCGCATTCGTGCCCCCCCATCACCGCCACATACCAGCGGCCATTGCGGACCTCCTCTATTACATCGACCGTGACGATGTACCGGTGCTCCTCCATGCCGCCATTGCCCATGCCCAGTTCGAAACTATCCATCCGTTCGCTGACGGCAACGGTCGCACCGGCCGGGCGTTACTGCACGCGCACCTACGCAACAAACACCTCACCCGCAACCTCACGGTACCGGTATCAGCCGGCTTGCTCACCGCCACCGATGCGTACTTCGACGCCCTCAGCAGCTACCGGGCGGGCGAGCCTCAGGCCATCGTCGAACAAATCGTCCACGCTGCCTTCGCCGCTATCACCAACGGACGCCACTTGGTCCACGACCTCCGTGACATCCGTCAGGGATGGAATGACGCGGTGATGTCACGTCGAGGGACCAATACCTGGCGCATCGCCGACCTGTTGTTGCGCCACCCCGTAATCAACGCAGCCCTTGTCAACGAACAACTCGGCATTCTTACCCCCAACATCTACCGCTCCCTCAGTCCCCTGCTCGATGCCGGCGTACTCACCGAACTCACCACCACCCGACGTCATCAGATGTGGCAAGCCCCGCAGGTGCTGCGAGCGCTCGACAGGTTCGCAGCGCGCGCCGGACGAAGAGGCCGCACGTCGCACTAAGTGTCGGCGCAGTCACCGTGTGATGTCCCAGAACAACGCCCGGCTGGTTTCGTTCCCGGACCCCTCCTAGAACGTCTACCGTGCAAATGAACACGTTGTGCCCATCAAGAGCAGTCGAGGGCCGTGGCCCTATGACACTGCCGCAACCTGCCCTCGGGCAAGGTGCGAACGCCACGCGATGGAGTGTTATGCACCACAGAACAGTAAGCGTACGGATATGACCACCTACGAAGATGTGTGCACGGCCCTCGTGGTCGCCATCTCCGCCGGCGCCCCAGTGTTGCTCTGGGGTGGCCCCGGTGTGGGCAAAACCAGCGTGGTGGAACAAATCGCCGAGCAGCGCGGGTGGCATCTGGAAACAGTGATTGCATCGATTTGCGACCCCACCGACTTCAAAGGGATGCCACGCGACGCCGGTGATCGCACCACATTTGCCCCACCGGATTGGGCTGTGCGTATCGCCGAAGCCGGAGGCGGTGTGGTGTTCCTCGATGAGATCTCCACCGCACCACCATCGGTACAGGCAGCTCTCCTGCGACCGGTGCTCACCGGCATCGTCGGTGACCTCGAACTGCCGGCCAACACCCGCTTCGTAGCCGCCGCCAACCCTCCCGAGCAGGCCGCCGATGGATGGGACCTTTCGGCACCGTTGGCCAACCGCTTCGTACATCTCGACTGGATCGTGCCAGCGGCGGTCATCAGCGATGGGTTCCTGTACGGGTTCAGCCCCATCAGTGTGCCGGACATCGACCCCGTGGCCGCCACCACTTGCACGGGCGATGTTCGTCGCAGCATTGGAGCGTTCATCGGCGCCCGGCCGGAATTGGCTCACCGCATTCCCGACGCCAGTACGGATCGAGGTAGGGCATGGCCAAGTCCGCGATCGTGGGAGATGGGGGCCACCGTGGTCGGGCACGGACGAGCTGCGAAAGTCAGCAAAGGGGCGGTACGTCAACTGCTCAGCGGTGCAGTGGGTCCGAGCGCAGCACGGGAGTTCCTGGCGTGGGAACAGGCCCTCGACCTTCCCAACATCAACGTCGAGTTACCGACCACCCCGGACCGGATCGTGGCCATATGTAGTGGGTTGGTGGCCGCCATCAAAGGAGACAACACCACGGAACGCTGCGATGCTGCGGTGAACGGGGTGTTGGTGGCCATTGCTACCGCCGGCCATGTGGATCTGGCCACTGTGGCTCTGCGCCGGATGGCCACCGAGGTGAAGGTGTCGGGTGTGATGCTCTCGCCTCCAGCAGTTGGTCACTTCGCTGGTCTGCTGGTGAAGATGGGCATGTTGCAGGTGTCGAAATGACCGCTGCCACCGTGAACGCCGCAGACCCAGCCCGGTGGCCCGAAGCAAAGGTATGGATGCAGGCTGCCCGCGCGCTTAGCGTAGAGCGTCACCCGTATCTCGATACTGCACTCACCACAATGTTTCTGGTGGAACGGCCGGGTTTGAGATCGGTCGCCGTGGATGCACGGTGGCGGATCTACTACGACCCGCAACGGACACTGGAGTTGGTGGCCGAGTACGGCATCGACGCGCTCACGGCCGACTGGGTCCATGAGGTGATGCATTTACTGCGTCATCATCATGCGCGCTGGGAGTCATTGCACGACGCCCCCCAGTTCATGGCGCAGTTCAACATCGCGCTGATGCGTTGGTCAATGCCGACGTCACCGATTTGGGCATGGCGGTGCTGCCGAACTGGGTCACGTTTGATCGGTTGCCTCCCGAGGCGGGATATACCCGCACCATGACAACCGAGGAGATCTATGCGCGCCTCCGGATGGTCAAAAGGACAACACCAGTTGGTGATCCCGACTGCGGTTCAGGGGCTGGAGGCAATCGTCGGCCGTGGGAGGAAATCGACGACGACGCGCGGGCCAGTGGTGGCGATGGAGCAGCGCTCACCGTCATCACGTGCGACGCCGCCGTCACCGCAATGCACAAGGTACGTACGCTTTCTAGTATTCGCCAGCTTGAACTCACGGGCGGTTGCGGTACCGACATGGTGGCTGGCATCGCCGCATGCGCTGCGCTACGTCCTGCGCCCGAGGTGGTGGTGGTGATGACCGATGGGGACACGCTGTGGCCCGCTACGCCCGGTACCGCTTTGCGGAACACCCGGGTCATTGCCCTGCTGACTCGGAGTGGCGGACGGTGGCGAAGCGTGCCGGACTGGATCGCCACGATCATTGCTGACCCTGATCAACGGATGAACACGGGCGACGAACGGTGTACCTGAACCATGAAGAACGACAACACATCATTGATGCCCGGATCGCCGTGGAACTTAAACTCGAGCGGGAAAAGCGGGTGGTTGAGATCCACTATTTCGGGGCAAACGCCTCTGTGGACCGAAGCCGCATCTGATTGCGATGCCGAGGTACGCAGCTGTGCCGTGGCGTCAGCCAACGTGCCGTTTCTCGTACTGCAGGCCGCCGCTCACGACGACGACTGGCGGGTTCGTCGCGAAGTCGCCTTACACGCCACCACCCCCACTGATGTGCTCCTCGGCTTGGCCAAGGATCAGGATTCAATGGTACGCGGCGCCGTGGTGTGCCACCCTCGGGCACCGGCGGGCGCGTTGGTGAAGTTGCTCACGTCCCCAGGAAATTCAGCCATCGCCAAACCTGCGGCACAGCATCCTGCGTTGAACGCCGCCGACTATGTGGTGGAGTTGGCCAAGGCCACTCCACTCGGGGCAGAGTCGTTGTTGGGACAGCACCTGTTGCCCACGGTTTTAGTGGTGCGGTTTGCCCAGGCCGATCAACGGCCGCAGACGCGAAGCATGGCGGTGATGCACCCCAAGTGTCCATTGGATGTGCTGCTTGATGTACTCGCCTCCGCCCGAGAAGCATCCGTACGGGCAACGGCCGCGTCTAGTACTCGACTGCCAGTTGGTGCGCTGCGAGCGGCTTCGTCGGACGTATCGAGCGAGGTGCGCGAGGCCTTCGCCACCAACGATGAGTGCCCCTCCGATTCGTTGATGGTGCTCGCCACGGACAACGCTGTGACGGTGCGCCGCTGCGCTGCGATGCATCCGAATACACCGGCTGACGTGTTGGGGAAGATGGTGCAGTCTGACGAAACATTGCAGGTGCGGTGTGCGGCGGTGATGAACGTGCATTGCCCGGCCCCAGTGGTGGAGCAGGCATGTGTTGACCCTGTGCTGTTTCGTGCCGCAGTGGCCAACCCCGCATGCTCGGGCGACAGCCTTTTTGCGGCGCTGCGATTCCTGATGCGCCAAACCGAGGACGTGGCGTTGGATCCGGACACTGCGCACCTCACTGGATCACAACAGATGCAGCTGGTCAGAAAGCAGGTCGTTGGCCGTTTGGCGAAAGAGCCGTGGGAGTGGCTGTCCACCAAACGGCTGTTGTCACTGTGGGCAGATGACTTGCACAACATCATCGGCGCGCATATCGAGACAGCAGCGCACGACCGACGGGTGGGTATCCGTATGGCGGTTGCCCTCCACCCGCTCAC
>JANYHQ010000076.1 GCA_025358985.1 Acidimicrobiales bacterium | reverse complement strand
CTCTTGCGCAGGCCCAGAGTGTTGGGAGCGGATTGCTGTCGACACTGGTAGGTCAACGCATCATCCTGGGACTGCGTCTTCGCCTGTTCTCCGCAGCGCTGACACTCTCCCTCGGACGCCATATCTACAAGGGCGTCGCCGACGCTCAATATCGCATCCAGTCTGATGCCCAGACGGTCGAGTGGATCTTGATCGACGGGGCGCTTCCGGTTTTCACCGCGTGTATAACTTTCGCGGCGATGGTGGCTGCGTTGTTCCTCCTCACCCCGCTGCTCGGACTGGTCGGCTTGATCATTGCCCCACCGTTGTTGATGACCGCTCGACTCGTCCGTCCCCGCTTGAAGTCATCGGCCCGCGCCGCTCGTGAACGTGAGAGCCGGGCCATGGCCGTGGTGAGTGAATCGCTGGGAGCGTTACCGGCCATCAAGGCCTTTGGTCGTGAACAAGCCGAGACGAAGCGCTTTGAGGACTTCGCCTAACAAGGTGTTCGGGCTCGAATGCGGGTCGCCAAATGGGATGGCATCTTGAGTTAACCAGGCTCGCCGACGGATATCAGACGATGGTTGGCGAACGCGGTCACGGCTTGTCGGGCGGCGAACGCCAGCGAGTTGGGTTGGCCCGGGCCTTCCTGCGTGACGCTCCTATCCTGATTCTGGATGAGCCGACCAGTGCTCTTGATAGCGCAACCGAGGCCAGCGTTCTTGAGGCGATGGGCCGTCTCATGCAAGGCCGCACCGTCATCACCATCACCCACCGGCTTCAAGCCCTGGATGGCTGCACCCATATTGTGCGAGTAGCCGACGGCCATGTGCACGCCGAGGCGTTGCCACGTGAAGTGAGTGACCGCGGCACGATCCGATCCCGAGGCCCAGCCGCCTTGGGCGCTCCTGCGGTCCAACGCTGGAGCTGATGGGGGCACTACCCTCGGTGGTCGATGCGCTTCACCCTGCTTGCCGCCATCGTCGGCCTGGTGGCTGGCTATGTGGCGGGGGGTAGCCACCGCCATCTGAGCGATCTGCATATGCGCAGGGCCTGGTTACCAGCGCTCTGGGCGGCGATCTATGTGGTGGTGGCCAGAGTGCATGTGCCTTGGGCGGTGCCTCTGTTGCTGATGGCGCATCTTGGCTTCTTGGTGTTCGTGGCCCTCAATGTGCGCCGTACCCGCGGCCTGTGGTTGGTGGGTGTTGGGCTGCTGCTCAACGTGGCGGTGCTGATGGTGAATCGCACCACCCCGTATCGACCCAGTGCGCTGCGGGCGGCGGGCATCCACGAACAACACGCCAACGACGTACTGCGGTCATCGGCGGTAGGACGGCCGGAACGAGACGGTGACCGGCTCATGTTCCTGGCCGACGTGATACCGCTGAACGCCGGGCCATTCCACGAGGTACTCAGCGTCGGGGACCTGCTGTTGGGGGCAGGTATGGGTCTCGTGGTGTTCCAAGCGCTCCAACCGCTACACCGGCGTCGTCGAAAGCGTGGGGCGAACAGTGACGTCGACACCGTCGTGCTGGACCATCCGTCGATTGCTGGAGCTGACAAGCGAGAGATCGAGGTGGAGATCGATCTCACCGAACCACGCCAGTCGGTGGTTGAGCTCACCAGCGCTCCGCCCGTATCGGGACCGGTGGCCGACTCGTGGCCCCGCAGTGCATCCTCGTCGGCCATTGAATTGCTGCTGCGCTCGTCGCTGGCCGACACCGCCGATCTCGATGCTGATGCCGACATCGCCGGTGACGAGTTCTGGGCCACCCGCCAACAACAGCAGGACAAGGGTGTCACTTGACGCATGATGTGGGGGTATGACCACGTCAAGCTCTCCGTCCCACGCCACTGTCGACCCGGTCCTAGCCAAACGGGCCCGGGTCGCTCGCCTGGTGTCGCTGGGGCAACGCCTGGGCTACGGGGCCTATCTGCTGTCCATCGTGTTCTTTGCCTGGGCCATCATCGGCCACGCCACCAGCCGACTGGCCACGGCCAGTGCGTTCTTCCTTATTGCCGGGTCAATTGTGCTGTGCCCCGCCATCATCTTTGGCTATGCGGTGAAAGCAGCGGCGCGCGAAGACCGGGAGCGCGCCGCTGAGAAAGCAGCCCGTACGCAGACTGTGCCGCCGACTTAGTACACGATCATGCCGCGGATGTTCTTGCCGTCACGCATGTCTTGGTAACCCTCGTTGATCTGCTCCAGCGGGTACGTCTTGGTGATGAGCTCATCGAGTTTGAGCGCACCGGCCTGATACATCGCCAACAGTCGAGGAATGTCAGCGCGCGGACTACCTCCGCCAAACAGCGCACCTCGCACTTCCTTCTGTAAGATGGTGAGCTCGAACAGGTTCATGGTGACGTCGGTGCGCATCATGGA
>JANYHQ010000075.1 GCA_025358985.1 Acidimicrobiales bacterium | reverse complement strand
GCCAATCGGTTACCTCAGAAGAGTGGTCGTTTCAAGGCTGAACCTCGACGGGGAAGTGTTGGAGGCGTTTCCGAGAACTTTTCCAACACTGCGAAGGAGCCGAAGGAGGCCGTCTCGATCCTCACCAGTCGAAGCCCGATTCCCGTAGACGCAAGACCGGACCATCGCTCTCCATCCGCCGAGGGCGGTTCCGAGACAATCAACGAACCGCCGACTCGAAGAAAGCGAGCGGCGCACTCAGCTGTGACACCCGGTGATCCGAAGCTCCGAGCGACCACCACATCAAAGATTCCATCGGCAACTGGACTTCTTGCGAACTCTTCGGCCCGTTCCCGTACTACCGTCACCCGGTCCCCAACCCCCAACTGTTCAACCGCCCACCGCAGGAACACCGTTCGACGCTCATTTCCATCCAGCAACATCGCAGTGCACTCGGGAAGATCTAGCGCAACCACTAGCCCGGGGAGCCCGCCGCCACTCCCGATGTCGATCCACCGAGTGCATCCCTTTATGGCGTGGAGCACATCGCAAAAACCCCGAGCATGGGCCATCTGGGGCTCCAGCGCCCCGGGGCCCAAGAAGCCAAGACGACGGGACTCAGCCAGGACGCTCAACAGAGCATCATCGGGCTGGGTCAAGCGGGCAGCAAGATCACCCGACGTTCGGGATCCTCCCCCTCGGAGATACTGCTGATGCCGTCGATATCATGTACCGCATCGTGAACGACCTTGCGATCGACAGCCGACATCGGCTCCATGGCGCGACGCTCCCCGGACGCCAACACCGCTTCCGCCACCTGGGCGGTGAATGCTGTGAGGGCAATACGACGCTTCTCACGGTACCCCGCCAGATCAAGCATGAGGCGACCAGATCGACCTTCGGTGGCATGGTGTACGTGGGTACGCACAAGCTCTTGTAGAGCAAGGAGTGTGGTTCCTTTCGGTCCCACCAACACACCCAGACCTTGCCCGTCCACCCGAACCTCCAGGGTCTCATCGTCAATACGACGGTTGGTGATTTCCACTTCCAAGTTGGCGGCTCGGAAGAATCCGGTGAGGAACGAGGCCGCCGCCGCAGCCACGGCGTCAAGTGCGACCGGTTCACCGGGCGTCCGGGGGGGACGAGGTTCGGTACTGCGGGCGGGCCGCGGAGTTCTGGCCTCTGCGGGCCGCACAGGCGTAACCGACTTGGACACTCGCTGAGAAGGGGCTCGGGTAGGTCGCGGTTCAGGCGTGCCGGACGAAGCGCTGGGGCCAGATGCGGGCGCCGAGGAGGCAGTGGCTTTGGCGGGCTTACGGCGGCGCTCGTCCTTGCCCCTCGGCGTAGCCGGCTTCACCCTGGCCTTGATGCGGGCCTCACCTCGGACCCGGCCGAACAAGCCAGCCTTGGGCTCATCGAGCACCTCATAGTCCAATTCGGTTTCGTCCACTCCGAGTTGGTCGAGCGCTCCTTCAACAGCCTCTTCGATGGTCTTACCGGTGATCTCGACCCACTCCACGGTTACTTCTTCTTCCTCGTGTTGGCAGCAGATCCCCGAGGTGTCGAGGGTGCCGTTGACTGACTCTTGGTAGCAACACTGCTGGCCTTGGGGGCCGCTTTGGTGGTGACTTTGGGCTGGCCGCTCTGGTTCCCCGGTTTGGCGGGACTCTTCGCTCTCGGTTCAGTCGGGGTGGACTGCTTGGCGCTGGCCACAGCTCCTTTGACGCTTGGCTTCCCCTTGGCCGGAGCCACCGAAGGAACCGTGACATCGACGGCGGTGACGTCGATGGCCGTCGGAGTTTGCGGGAAGAAGCGCGATAGGGCCTCTTGCTGAGCGATGGTCCAGATGTTGCCGGCGATCCAGTACAGCACCACGGCAGCCTGGATGTTGAACGAGATGAGGGCGAAGAACACCGGCATCACTTTCATGATCGACTGCATCTGGGCGGCTTGGCCGGTGACCGCGGTGGTCTGCTTGCGAGCCATCATCGCCTGCTGCAAGTAGCCGGTGACACCAACCAGCACTACCAAGATGAAGTAGGGGATCTTCTTCGACGTGGGTCCAGCAAAGCCCGACGCCGATTGGGCCAGATCCACCCCCCACGACACCATCCGACCACCGCTGTTGATCAACGAACGGGATAACTCGCTCGAGGGACTCAGGTATTTCGGGTGAGGAACCCGGATCATGAGCCCCGATAGCTCCCGGGTGGATGTCAGTCCATAGATGACCCGATACAACGCAAAGAAAATCGGCATCTGAAGCAGCAGTGGGAGACAACCAGCAGCCGGGTTGATCTTGTTCTGCTTATAGAACTTCATGAGCTCTTCGTTGAGCTTCTGGCGATCGTCCTTGTACTGCGCCTGCAGTTGCTTCACCTGTGGCTGAACCTTCTGCATGTTCTGCATGCTTCGGGTTTGACGGGCGGTAAGCGGAAACAGGACGAGGCGGACAGTGATCGTGAGCAGCACGATGGACACGCCGTAACTCTTGGTGAACCCGTAGAACTGGGCCACCAACCACGCCAGGGCATTAAACATGCGCGGCCTTCCGTGAACTTGATGTTTTGGTGGTGGGAACGGGATCGAAACCCACACCCCCTCCGGGGCGGCAACGTACGATGCGACGCAGCGTCAGCCAACTGCCGCGCAGCGCACCATGGGTAGAGATTGCTTCAGCGCCGAAGGCGGAACAGGTGGGAGTGAAGCGACACGGGGAGGGTCTCCCGAAGCGCACAGCACGATAGGCCGAAATGATCACCAGGAACGCAACTGCGAGTGGCGAACGCCGGTGGCTGCTCATGACAGTGGTACCTGAGCATGGTGCAGCGCCGTCCGCACATTGCGGCGAAGATCGGCGTACGACACCTCAGCGGCCCCCGAGAACAGGCGGATAGTGACAATCATGCCGAACAATTGTTCGCTGATCTCGGCAATGATCACCCTCAAACGACGTCGGAGGAGGTTTCGGTGTACGGCGTTACCAACCTGGCGGCTGACTGCCATACCCAACCGGACGGGCAACCCATCGTGCAGACACAGGACTTTCACGGTGACGTGGGGGGCGCGCCCGGAACGGCCTGATTCGCGGACGCGGGCGAAAGACGACCCTCCACGCAACGACCACACCACGGGCACAGCCCTTACTTCGCGACGGTCGTCAGGCCGACAGGTTCGAACGGCCCTTGAGGCGACGGGCCTTCAAGATCGCCCGGCCCGCCCTGGTTGACATGCGCTCACGGAAACCGTGCTTCTTGGCCCGCCGACGGTTGTTGGGCTGGAAGGTGCGCTTGGTCATGGTGATGCTCCTCGGAATTCAGGGGGTTCTTGACACTTGGGACGCGCCAGACGCATAGGCGCGCACCGGCACAGAACCATGGAATGCTAGGGCACCTCAGACGCCCCTGCGGACAGCAGACGCCGGTACGGGTACTCGATGCGGGTGCTACGGTTCCGATCCCGCTTGTTCATCTGGGTCTTCCCCCTTGAGACCAGGCCAGCGTTCGTCATCGTCAACCAGGATTTCCACAGCTGTGGAGTTATTTGTGGATGCCCCAGGGGGGTCCGTGGACAACGGAGCATCAACAGTCCTATGGGACTCGTGCGCTGTGCAACTGCGTACGCAAGTATCAGAGGCCACCTGGAACACCTGCTTCGCGGGTGCCATGCTGGTGACTGCCAGTGAACAGCGCCTCGTCATAGGCGTGGCCAACTCCGTGATCAAAGAACGCATCGAATCGCGTTTTCTGTCGTTATTGCGATCTGTACTTCAGGAGGTGGCCAACCGCCCCTACGAAGTGGTCATCGAAATCGTCGCTGAACCGGCGACGGCCCCTGCCATCGTGGCGCCAATGCCGGGATATACGGCAGAACACCAGCATTCCGAGGGTGGCGCCGCTGCCAGCCCAGAGAACGTGATCGACATCACTCAGTACCGCGGAACATTCACAGCCGGTGCACAGATGCCGCGGGTGGAGACTCGTCCAGATAGTCGCGGTGACCTGGTGCTGAACCCGCGGTACTCATTCGAAGACTTCGTAATCGGATCGTCGAACAGGTTCGCCCACGCCGCAGCCATGTCCGTAGCCGAGACACCAGCGCGCTCGTACAATCCGCTGTTCATCTACGGCGACTCAGGCCTGGGCAAATCCCATCTGCTCCAGGCCATTGCTCACTACGTCAGGCAGAACTATCCCAGCAGCCGTGTCCGCTACGTCTCCACCGAAACGTTCGTCAATGAATTCGTCGACGCCATCAAGACGAACACCACGTCAGCGTTCAAGCGTCGCTACCGAGACGACTGCGATGTGCTGCTGATTGACGACATCCAGTTCATGGAGGGCAAGGAGGGGACTCAGGAGGAGTTCTTCCATACGTTCAACTTCCTCCACCAAAGCGGCCGTCAGATAGTCATTTCCTCGGACCGACCACCCAAGTCCATTCCATCGTTGGAGGATCGCCTACGCAGTCGATTCGAGTGGGGACTCATCACCGATGTCCAGCCACCCGAGTTGGAAACTCGTCTCGCCATCCTGCGTAAGAAAGCTGATCGGGAGCGGGTCCATGTTCCCGATGACGTTCTCACGTTCATCGCCACACATATCAAAGAGAACATCCGCGAACTCGAAGGTGCACTGAATCGCGTCTGTGCTTGGGCCAGCCTCAACCTCGGACCGGGAGAAGTGCTCGACCCCACCACGGTGGAACGTCGAATTCTCAACTATCTACTGTCGTCAGCCGAGCCACGTCCCATCACCGCCAAAGTCATCTTGATGGCTACTGCGGAGATGTTTGGCTTCGGTGTGGAGGAACTCACGGGGCAGAGCAGACGCCGACCGCTCGTCACCGCTCGTCAGGTGGCGATGTACGTGTTTCGTGAACTCACGGAGTTCTCCTATCCAATGATCGGACGCGAATTCGGTGATCGCGACCACACCACGGTGATCCATGCGGTGGAGAAGATCGGCACCCAAATGCAGGAGAGCCGGGCCATTTACGACCAGGTCACAGAGCTCGTGCGCACCATAAGGACAGGTGGATAAACCGGTGGATATCTCCTCTGATCTGTGGGTAACCACACCGTCACCCACAGGCTCTCGGTGGCGCCCATGCGTGACCGCGCCGGCTTGGGGACCACACTCGGACAACAATATGCGCGCTGAGCTGCACAAACGTCACGTTGTCCACAATCCACAGGCCCTACTGTTATCACCACAGATATATATCTCTTTAAAGAAGAAGAAGAGGGTTTGCGGTTCTCCACACACCCGGCCCGCAATCTTGGCCCTAGGAGGGCATTCGTGAAGTTCCGTTGTGAGCGAGATGTACTTACCGAGGCGTTCGGTACAGCGGCACGAGCAGTGGCTAGTCGCAGCGCACTGCCGGTGCTGTCGGGGGTGCGTTTGGTGTTGAGCGGCGAAGACCTACGGCTCACCGGGTCCGACCTCGACCTCACCATCGATGTTTCCACCACCGTGGCGCGCGGCGATGACGGCACCTGTGTGCTTCCTGCTCGTTTGGTGAGTGACATCTTGAAAGCGGTGGAGCCGGGGGCAGTATCGATCAGCATCGACGGTGAACAGGCCCAGATAGCGGCTGGTCGATCGGTGTTCAATGTGCGGACCCTGCCCGCTGAGGACTTTCCCCGGATCGGTGATGTCACCGAAGGCGGGGTCACACTGGCCGTGGCGCAGTTGACCGATGCGCTGAAACAGGTGATCCCGGCGGCCAGTCACGATGACGCCCGGCCGATTCTCACAGGCGTGCTGATGGCTGCCGAAGCGGGTGGGCTACGTCTGGTTGCCACTGATTCGTATCGCCTGGCAGTTCGAGATCTGCCAGGCCAGAGTGTATTGGCCGAGGGTCAGACCGTGCTGGTGCCTAGCCGCGCATTGGGTGAACTGG
>JANYHQ010000022.1 GCA_025358985.1 Acidimicrobiales bacterium | reverse complement strand
CGAGGCCGACGGGGAACTCCTGGCCGGGCTGGAATTGTTCCGGCGTGAAGGGCACCGAGCAGGAGAGATGGCAGCGGTCAGCTTCCGCGCCATGGTGCGCCCGGACCATCCCGATGTGGAGACGTGGATGCACGAGAATCTGACGTACTCGTTGGAGTTGGGCGACCGCAGCCGTCACCTTGGCGCGCTGGTGTCGTTGTCGTGGCACCATTTTCTGAAAAGCCGCTTGGGTGGCCCGGGCCAAACCGGCGAAGCCAACCTGTGGATCGACGAAGCCATCTCACTGAGCACGGAACTGGGGCAGAGCGGCACGTTGTTCCAGATGTTGTGTTTGCGCGCCAACTTGGCTCGTATGGCTGGGCGGCTCGGTTTGGCTCGAGAAACGGTGGCCAGGGCACGGCGGATGGGTGCGCTGGAATCCTCCGGGGAGCGCGCACTGCTCCAGGCAATCAATGCCTCCATCGAGTCCGGCGGGGCATTCGAGCCGTATGCCGAAACCGATGTGTTCACGTCCATTGCTGCGGTGGTGCAGATGGAATCGGCATTGCTGGAAGGGCGTTTCCACGAGATCGTGGACAAGGATCTGCAACCGTTGCGATCAAATCTGGGTCGTCATGAGGCGTTGGTGGGTTTCGTCCCGGCGGCGGCGGGATTGGCCACCCTGGGCATGCATCCAGATGCCACCCGTTTGGCGGCGCAGGCAGCGGGGGCGGCCGACCTGGCGGGGGCAACGACGGCGGCGGTGGCCGCTCGAGCGGTGATGGCCGAGTGTGCGGCGCGCACGGGAGACGTGGCGGGCGCGATGGCCCTATTGCCGGCCCCGGACGAGGAGCTGCCCGGTGGCTTGGCGGGAGCGTTGGTGAAGCGCGCCAGGGCCATTCTCGGCAACGATGATGCGCTCATGGCCCTACGCGCCGACGCCGACGTGCTGCGGGCGCCGGGACTCCTGGTGGGTCTGCGGGCGTAGTCGAGGTGCCCGGCTGTGGCCAGCTTTGGCCGTGCCAAATGCGCCCGAGCAAATTGCGCCCGAGAATTGTTCTTAGGGTGGGTCTCGGGCGCAAAAGTGCTGAGACCAACTCTCGGGCGCGAAGTGCTCGTGAGAAGTGCTGAGTGGCAGTGCTGAATGCACGGGACCGCTGGATCAGCGCGAGGTGGCTCAGGAGGCCCGGGCCACGGCCTTTTGCACCACTTCGATGATGGCGCTGCCATAACGCCCCGCCTTCACCGGACCAACGCCCGGTAGGCCTAGCAAGCCATCGATACTCGACGGGCGGGCTTCAGCCATTGCCGCCAAGGCGGTGTCGTGAAAGATGATGAAGGCCGGCAGCCCCGAGCGCCGTGACTCTTGGGCCCGCCACGCCTTGAGTAACTCGTACACCTCAGGGTCGGCACCGGAGCCCACCTGGATGGCCGCCTTCTTGGTGCCACTGATGCCTGGTACCCCTGCCGCCTTGGCCGCCGCCAGACGCTCGCGATTGGCCCGCAACACGGTGCGCCAATCTCCGCCGCCTCCTTGATCCATGGACTGGATGGCAGCGGTGATGTTGGCCACCCAGATAGATGCATTGCGGGCCGTGGTGCGCGCCCCGAACGTGCGCTGTTGGGCCCAAGAACAATGCAATTCGCGCTCAGCTCGGGTGACGGCCACGTACAGCAACCGGCGCTCCTCAGCCCGCCCGTCGTCGTCATCGGCTTGGCCGATGGGCACGAAGCCCCGCTCCAACCCAGCCACGAACACCACCGGCCATTCCAGACCCTTCGACCGGTGGAACGTGGACAACTCCACGATGTCAGTGCCCCGGTGGGGCTCGTCGGCTCGGCTGGTGATGGTGGCACTGACCCATGCCAGGAACGTGGCCACCGTGCCATGGGGGTCGTTGCCCAGGAATTCGTGGCCCAGTCGGACAACACCCTCGATTTGATCGGCCCGATCGTTGGTACCCTCCACCCCCGTGCCACCGGCATCGGTGGCCTCGGCGGCCAACTCCTCCAGGTCGCGTAGCCGTGACGACAGTGCGCTGCCAGCGGGAGAGTGGCGGAGTACATCCAGGGCCCGTTGCACCTCGGGCAGAGCCAGGAATGCGCCGGTGCCACGTACCCGGTGGGGGATGCCGGCGGCCCTGAACGCCTCTTCAAACAACAGCAGTTGGGCATTGGTCCGGGTGAGCACGGCCAGGTGTTTCCACGGCATACGCCCGTTGTGGCGCTCTCGTACCATCCGGGCGATGGAACGGGCCTCCTCGATGTCCGACGGGTAGCTGGTGACGACCGGGAGGGGTCCGTCGCTCTGGTTGGGGCGCAACGGGCGACTCTCGCGAGTACCGAGCCCGAGTACCGCATCGGCCACGGTGAGGATCTGGGGTGAAGAGCGGTAGTTGTCCTCCAGGCGCACCATGCCACCGTCGGGAAAGCGATCACGGAAGCCCGTGAGAAAGCGGGGGTCGGCGCCATTCCAGGCATAGATGGCCTGGTTGGGGTCGCCCACCACACACAGGTCCACGGGGGCCGACGACGATGGCGGACGCCCCGGTTCCAATCCCAACCAACCGTCGAGCAGGCGCGATTGGGCGGGGTTGACGTCTTGGAACTCGTCCACGAACAGGTGCCGGAAGCGCCACCGCTGGCGGGCGGCAAACTCGCGGTCGTGCTCCATGGCCTCCACCGTGAGCAGCAG
>JANYHQ010000002.1 GCA_025358985.1 Acidimicrobiales bacterium | reverse complement strand
TCCAAGCTTCCAGCTTTCAATCCGGATGTCGATGCCAACGATGTGGTGATCGACTGGCGTGCCCGTCTCGCTGGTGTCGACGCCGTGCTGTTGGCATCACCGGAGTACGCCGGTGCCATCGCTGGCACGTTGAAGAACGCGTTGGACTGGATAGTTGGTTCCGGTGAGCTGTACACCAAAGCTGTTGCAGTGATGAGTGCCGGTACCAGTGGCGGAGTCCACGCCCGGCAAATGCTGATCCAGACACTCACGTGGCAGGGCGCCCATGTGGTGGCTGATCTCGGAATCAGCGCACCTCGCACCAAGAGCGACCTTCAGGGAGGTATCACAGATGGGCCAACCGTCGCCGCCATCGAAACCCTGTGCACCGTACTGTGTGGTGCGGTGTTGATGTCGGCGCATGACCGACTGGCGTTGACTCGAGCGGTGGTGAGTTCAGCGGGTGTGGATCAAGGTCACATCGCGCTGCCGGTTTGACCGTTCGCAGATCGCATTTTCCGGACTGCGTCCTCCTCATCGGCGGCGGCTTGCAACGCACCCAAGTGGTGGAGTCGATCAGTCCAGCGCTGATTCAGTGTGCGCCAGTGTGATCCGTAGCTGGAGTATCGATGCATGTTGTATCCGCCGTCCCAACCGGGTGAGAACTGACTAGAGAAGTACGCCCGGAGTGCCGCATCATCGCCGTTGTCGGCCACGAAATCAACGCGCCACTGGCGACGTCCACTGCCGCCTGTGGCGCCGTGTAGGAGATGCTCATCGAACACAATGACATCGCCGGCAATGGTGGGAATCGCCATACCCTCGACGCCAGGGTCGGCGTCGCGTGTGAACGAGCCGGGCACCACGCTCAGCGCGCCGGTGCAAGCATCGAGCGTATCCAGATAGCAAACCATGCCAATACTGCGAGCCGGCCCATCAGAGTCTCGATGCCAATTGGTGGCGCCGAAGTAAGTGGTGGCCTTGGCCCGCCCCGGCAACACCGGCGCACCCAGAAGCTCGTTCGCCAAGTCAGCCAGCTTCAGAGTGAGATCCACACTCACCGGCGTACGCTCATTCATCACCGGCACATAGCGGAACCGGTTTCCGGCGCTGCCGGAGTTGACATGTGCCAGGTCGTCGAATGCGTCGCTCATGACCGTGTCGAACTCGGCACAGAGCGGGACCGGATCAAAGAACTGTGGCATCAGCACGTATCCAGCCGTAGCCAGACGTTGTCGAGGTGACTCCACGGGCAGTTACCCTACGTTGCGGTGAACACTGCCCCAGTCACTGATCCAAATACAATATGCGCGCTGAGGTCCGGCGGTTTCATTCGACGGTAAGGCCAAGCTGAACACGTACCCTGGGTTCCCTGTCGATAAACATCCGTTTCAACGAGAGGCCACCTATGACCGCATGGATTTGTGTCACCTGTGGAGTTCAGCAAGCTCCGAGCGAAGTTGCACCGCTGAACTGTCCAATTTGTGATGACGAGCGCCAATACGTGGGTTGGGGAGGCCAGCACTGGACCACCCCCGAGGATCTGAGGCGCCATCACCACTCGGTTATCCGAGAGGAGGAGCCCGACCTGTACGGCATCGCCACTGATCCAGCGTTCGCTATCGGTCAGCGAGCACTGTTGATACGCACGCCGCACGGCAACGTGATGTGGGACAGCGTGTCCGTGGTGGACGACAACGCGCTGGCGACGGTGGCCGAATTGGGTGGAATCTCGGCCATCTGCGTATCGCATCCTCATTTCTACGCAGCCCTGGTGGACTGGGCCGATGCATTTGATGCGCGCATACTGCTCCCCGCTACTGATGCCGAATGGATCCAACGGCCGTCACCGCGGATTGAGTTCTATGACAGTGACGCCGAAGTGATTCCGGGAGTGACGGTGGCTCGTATCGGCGGTCACTTCGATGGGGCTTCGGTGCTGCACTGGGCGGCCGGGTCCGAAGGACGGGGGGCTCTGCTCACGGGGGACACCATCACCGTGGTGCAAGATCGCGACTGGGTGAGCTTCATGTGGAGTTACCCCAACCTCATTCCGCTCGACGCCACCACCGTGGAGGGAATTGCGCAGAGCGTGGAACGCTTTGCCTTCGATCGTGTCTACGGCGGTTGGTGGGGCCGAGTGGTCGCTGCCGATGGCCCCGCCGCTATCCGTCGTTCGGCCGATCGCTACATCGCCCGACTGCGCCCGTAGCCCCCACGGCCCCCACGGCGCCTATTGCGCCCATTGCGCCCGAGAAGTGGTTTCAGCTGAGCTCTCGGGCGCGATGTGCGTCTCTGAGACCCCGTTTCACGCCCGAGACCCTCCCTGAGACCCGTTCTCGGGGGTGAAGTGCACTTGGGCGGGGGTAACACTCGCCTGTGGACACCAGAGGATGCAGGGCTCGAGCGCGACCGGTTGAGTATCAAGGCGGAAAGGAGAAGCGCAGGCCCAGTCGGTTCGATCTGCGTGCGGGCGCGTCGAAGCGACCGGCGTCTCCCGGTGTCTTCTGCTGGTTATCCGGGTGGGTCGGAGTAGGAGAGGGTGCCGTCGGGTGCGGTGAAGGTGAGGGTGTGGTTGGCGTCGCCGGTGACAGTCCAGCCGTGG
>JANYHQ010000739.1 GCA_025358985.1 Acidimicrobiales bacterium | reverse complement strand
GAACGCCTCGAATCCGGCGGCGGCAGCCTCTCCCTTCGTCGAGAGGTGGACACCATCACAGCAACTGATTTGCGACGACGAGTTCCGGTGCCCGCCACCCATGACGAGATTGGCAGACTGGCCGAAACGATGAATGCCATGCTGGCTCGTTTGGGATCATCAGCCGAGCGGCAACGTACATTCGTGGCCGATGCCAGTCACGAACTGCGTAGTCCTCTGGCCTCGTTGCGGACGCAACTCGAAACGTCCGGCCCTGATCACCCCGACCCAACGTGGGAACGCACCGTGGCCGACATGCTCACCGAACACGACCGTCTCGAACGGTTGTTACGCGACCTGCTGCTGCTGGCGCGTGACGACTCGGACATGACGGTGGCACGCCACCCCCTTGATCTTGGCTACCTCGTTCGTCATGAAATCGCCCGACGACCGGTGGTACCCGGTATCGAGCGGACCGTAGATGCGCCCAACGTATTGGTACTCGCCGACGATGACGCCATCACCCGGATCGTACGAAATTTGCTTGACAACGCCGAGCGCCACGCCCGCATGCAGGTGCACGTCACTGTCCGTCGGCAGGGGTCAGCCGTGACGCTCACCGTGGCTGACGATGGGGTGGGAGTGCCAAAGGAGTGGCATGACCGGATCTTCGAGCGCTTCACCCGGATCGATCACGATCGCTCCGCCGACAACGGTGGCAGCGGACTGGGTTTGGCAATTGTGCGAAGCCTGGTGACCGCCCAGGGCGGCACGGTGGCATTGACGGACGAAGCCCCCGGAGCCACGTTTGTGGTGACTATTTCCGCGCTCTGATCTTCGGCTTATCTTCAGGTTCGTACCGGCATAGTCATCTCATCGGATCCACTACGGATTCCCATGAATAGGAGAACCTGAGATGACTCACACCTCTCGCATCAAGCGCATCCTCGGCACTGCGGGTGTCGCAACTCTCGCCCTCACCACCTTCGGAATCGGTGCCGCCAACGCCACCCCCGCGGTAGCCAAGTCAACGCAGACCGCCACCAAGACGGTCGCCAAGAAAAAGGCTCCAAAGAAGGTCAAGAAGGTCGCAAAGAAGAAGAAGGTTGTTGCCGCCGATACCACGATCAAGAAGAAGTAGTAGCAACACACCGCCATCCGGTTCACGCCGACCAGCGTTCGAGGGGCAACCTGGCCCATGGGTTGCCCCTTGAGCGCGTCAGCCGTGCCGTGGGTTGCGTCGTGAATTGTGTCGTGAGGTGTCTCGTGGGGTTGACGATGCTGGCGGCGACACCTTTGAGCGACGTACCGAGGGTGGCGAACGCCGACTGCCGTGCTGTTCCTGGATGGCTGCGGCAGCCCCGCTGCGCCGGGCCTCGGCCTTGATGCGTTCGATGTAGGTCCAGGCTTGGGTTACGGCATCGGCATGGTTGACGATGGGCGCCGCATACAACGCAGGGATGCCCCAGAATGTACCCGCCAGCAACCATGGCTGATGAACTGCCGGCCCATCTACATCGGCCAGTTCCGGCACCCATCGCCGAACAAAATCACCAGTGGGATCGTGATCCAATCCCTGCTTTACCGGATCGTATATACGGATGGTGTTGATGCCGGTGGTGCCACTCTGCATCTGGATCTGCGGGTAGTGGATGCCCGGCTCGTAGTCGATGAACGATCGGGCCAGATGAGCTGCGGTGGACCGCCAGTCAAGCCAGAGGTCATACGACGCGAACGACACAAGCATGGCGCGCATACGAAAGTTGATCCAACCGGTTGCTTTGAGGGATCGCATGCAGGCATCCACCATTGGATAGCCAGTGGTGCCGGTAGCCCACGCCTGGTACCGGTCGGCCGCACGCTGATCAGTCTTGGGGTCCAATCGAACGGTGTCGAACGCGGCGATGTAACTGTGGTGCTCCAATGAAGGTTGGTCTTCGAGTTTCTGGATGAAATGCGACCGCCAGTGCAATCGCTCTTCGAATGCACCCAGCGAGAAGCGCTTCGTCGGCGACGATGCTGCCGCTCGACGACTGCGGGCGATGACCTCGCGTAGCGACACCGTGCCGTAGGCGAGATGGGCACTGAGCCTCGAGCAACCGTCCCATGCAGTGACCGGTGAGGAAAGGCGTTTTTCGTATCCCTCGCAACGCTCATCAATAAACGATCGCATCGTCTGTCTGGCCGCCCCTTCACCGGCCGGGTGCGTTCCGGCAGGGGCAATCGGGGTGAGGCCGAGGTCACGGAGTTCCGGCACGTACCCTGGATCGATGGCCGACCCATCGGGTTGGCGAACCGGAATCAGAAGCGCTGGCACGGGCAGTAGCGGCTGCGACATACGGACCCGGGCAATGGACGACCAGTCGTCTCGACTGGCGAGGCGCCGGACCACAAAATCTCTGGGGACCTCCGTGAACCTTATGCCTGCATTGCGAGCCCATGCAAGCACCGCCCGATCCCGCCGAAATGTCCAGTCATTGCCTGTCTCTTCATACGCCCACAGATGATCTACTCGACCGCCAACCTCCGCAACGACGCTGCGCAACGCGGCGACAGCCTCACCAGTGCGAACGACGAGGGGTGCACCCAGCGTCCCTAGCGACTGACGCAACTCCACGAGTGCAGTGCGGATGTACGACCAATGCTGCGCGGCACTGTCTGGTTGGTTCCACAGTTCGGGCTCCACGATGTACAGCGGCAACACCGGACCTCGCTGCGCGGCGCGAGTCAAGGGTTCATGATCGCGAACGCGCAAGTCGCGCTTGAACCACACGATCTGCACATCGGATCCACCCATGGAGCGCGAACCTACCTACCCCGATCCGCCTATCGACAGGTCGGCCCGCCGGTCGCGACCCGGCCGTTACTTGGGGGCTGCGCTCCTCCGCTCCGCTTCGATACTCGCCCGGCCTCCCAACTCCCGCCGGTCGCGACCCGGCCGTGGCGCAAACACGTCGGCCATACTCACGTGGACGGCTAGACCTACGGAGCTGCCCACGATGCACAGCACCGCCCACCATCCGGCCGGGAACGGGCGCTCCAAGCTCCACAGCGAACCGTGCGCACCGGTCAGGCGCCACAGACCTGCGGCTGCAAGGAGGTAAATGCCCCCGGTGGTGAGGGTGGCCACCCCACGATGGATGGGTCGCATCCATGTAGTGCTGAACAGCGCAATCCCCACCGCACACACGCCAATCCAGCCCGCCCATGTCCATACCGGCCGGAATCCGACCCGGTCGTCTAGTCGGTCCACCGCACCAGCTGCGGCCATGATGGCCATCGCCGCCGCCACCAACATCGAGGCCAGTCGCCGAGGGCTTCGGGACACCATCACCAACAGAATGGCCGCGGTGACCAATAGCAACGCCGGGACACCGGGAACGAGATACTTCTGCCAACCCCAACTGGCTAGGTCGCGGGCCCACCAACTCACCAACAATGCCACCCCCATAGCGGCAATGATGATGAGTGCTCCCAGCGGCGCGGCAATGGCATACAGCGCCGAGAACACGATCGGGCGTAATGGTGACAATGCCACCCGTCCCATTCGAGCTCGGCGCCGTCGACGGGCCGTATCCGCCTCCGTGACCTGGGCCGACATCTCCGGGTCAGCAGGCTGGAGGGCGGCGAAGCAGATCTTGGCCAGTCGCATGGCAATACGCCGCCGATCGCTGGCCGCAATTGCGCCCAATCCTTCACGCCCTACACCATATGCGTGCAGAGCATTTCGCGTTTCGTCCAGCGACAGTGTCCGAACCGGTTGTACCGAGCCGCTGGTGTGTCCATCGTCCACCGGTGGGGGCAGTACCGGTGACCGGGGCGACCACGTGGGCTCTGCGCGTTTTTCAGCC
>JANYHQ010000735.1 GCA_025358985.1 Acidimicrobiales bacterium | reverse complement strand
GACACCCAGAACGCCGCATCTCCTACCCCGAGTTGAACGACGATGTCGTCGCCGTCGCCAACCCGGTGGAGCACTGTTGCCCCAAACGCTCGTTCGTAGAACGAAACTGCAGCGCCCGCGCTGTCAATCCATAGTTGCGGCTGAAAGCTCGTCATCAACGAAGGTTACGTGGTCGCCAGGTTCCTCGTTTGAGATGAGGTCGATCAACGTTGGCACCGGAAGATGTTGCCACGCCAGACCAGACAGGCTCGTGCCGTGGGCCGATTGTTGCGTGGTCGCTGAAGTGCAGCGCCGTCCGAGCTCACAAGCCGGTTTGATGAAGCGCCGCTCAACGTTGAGGCAGCGAGCGGCGCCCTCTTTGTCGATAAGCGGATCGGGATCGAAGAGTCGCTGTTGCTCGGGGATGTCGCAGGTGCCTTCGGTGTCGTGCGGGCCTGTGCGGACATGGCAGCGTCCAAGCGCGTTGTCATCGCGGCCACCGACGTCCGTTCAGCACGGCCATCAGTTCGGCGACCGAGATGACGATACGCCTGCGGATCTGGATCGATGGAAGCGTGCTTTCACGTAACACGGCGATTGAATGACCCTTCGCACGGTGCTCATCAAGTGCACAGGCGACCGCTTCTTGCATGGCCCGCTGCCACTCCAAATGTCGCGCCAACCGGTCCTCGTCTGAGGCGACGATGTCGGTCACTTGCGCTTGGCTCACGGCTCCAGTCTCCCATCTTTGGATCCCGTCGGCACGCCGGCCTTTACCTGTAACGCCGCAAACGTCACTGGGTCGAGCACGTCCTCACTACCACTGCCGCGTTCGCCGCTCGCCAAGTGCACTGCGTCGAGGCTCGGCAGTAAGTGCCCATAGCGATCGAGCGTGCCGGCGATCGACGAATGTCCCATGCGCGCTTGGATTGCCTTCGGGTGCGCTCCGCCAGCGATAGCCAACGCCACGCTGGTGTGGCGAAGGTCGTGGAAGCGCAGCTTGATACCGCACGATACCTGTGCGTTCTTGAAGTGGCACGTAGAAACTCGACTCGGCCAGCGGATTGCCTGCGGCGTTCGGAAGGACCAGTCCGTCGCGACCGACACCGGCGTAGCGCTCCAGGTGCGAGCCGATGATCTCGGCGGTCATCCTCGAGATCGTGATCGAGCGAACCAACGCAAACGTTTTCGGCTCGGTGCGATGGAACATCTCGGCGGTGCGCACCAGTTGGTCGACGACTTGCACGCGCCGGTTGGCGAAGTCGAGCTTCTTGCGCTGAAGGCCAATGAGTTCGCCCCAGCGCATCCCGGAGTCGACGGCAAGGTAGATCATGACTGGAAGCGTTCGTCGTGCGCTTCGGCCAGCATGATGGATTGCTCCCATGTGAGGAGCGTCATCTCGGTTTTCGGCACCTTCGGCGGATGCACCCGTTCGCACGGGTTGGCGAGGATCTTCTGCTTCTCGACGGCAACCTGGAACATCCGCCGCATCGTGCGGTAGAGCCGATGTACCGATGATGGCGCGAGGCCACCGTCGATTTCTGACGGCCGTGCGGATCGCCGTACTTCACGAGATAGCGGCCGCTGCGCTTCTCAGTCGATGCATGTGGACCCCTCCTGGAAGAATCCCGCGGGAACACTGTGGGAAGACGCGGGAAAAACTGCGGTTTTCAGGGGTTTCGAGCGGTGTCGGTCGGTAGTGAGCGGTTGAACAAAAAGAGCCCCTGACCTGGCATGATACCAGTCAGGGGCTTGGAGGCGGCGCCCAGAATTGAACTGGGGTACACGGCTTTGCAGGCCGTTGCATGAACCACTCTGCCACGCCGCCGCGCTGGAAACGCAGCGCCGCAGAACATAGCCGAGCGATGCCGCTACACCGATCACAATACGAAAGCAGCAACCAATCAGCCCACCTGCCAGGTGCCGTTGGAACGCAACAATGTCGCCAAATCCCCAGGCCCCTTGGACGCCGACGCCGCCAGGAGCTGCGCTGAAACGTCCGATGCGTACTCGCCCCGGTCCACCGCCCGGAAGATGCCGACAGGGGTGGGGGAGTGCACATCACGGGCCAGACGGGCCAGGGCGAAAGCCAACGACGGATCCTGGCGATGCATGTCATGCACCAGCAGAGCATCAACGCCCACGTCAGCCACATTCACGATACGCAACTGCCCATCTGTCCCCATCACCACCCCCCGCTCGGAGTCGGCCCCGAAGCGCACCGGCTGGCCGTGCTGCAGGTCGATGAGCATGGAGGCACGGTTGTCTCGTGCCGTGATGTCTTCGAAAGCGCCGTCATTGAACACGTTGCAGTTCTGGAAGATCTCCACAAACGATGCACCACGATGATCGTGGGCGGCCTTGAAGATCGCCATCATGTGCTTGCGGTCCAGGTCATGAGTACGGGCCACGAATGAAGCTTCCGCCCCCAACGCCACCGACAACGGACTGAAAGGCTGATCGAGCGAACCGTACGGCGTGGACTTCGTGACCTTGCCCTGCTCCGACGTGGGCGAGTACTGGCCCTTGGTGAGCCCGTAGATTTGGTTGTTGAACATCAGAATGGTGAGGTTCACATTGCGCCGCAGGGCATGGATGAGATGGTTGCCGCCTATGGACAATCCGTCGCCGTCACCGGTGATGACCCACACGTCGAGATCGGGGCGAGCCACCGCAATGCCTGTGGCCACGGCAGGGGCCCGACCATGGATGGAGTGAACACCGTAAGTGTTCATATAATATGGGAACCTACTGGAGCACCCAATGCCGGACACGAACACCACGTTCTCGGGGGCCACGCCGAACTCAGGCATCAGCATCTGGACTGCGGTGAGGATGCCGTAGTCGCCGCATCCCGGACACCACCGTACTTCCTGATCGCTGGTCCAGTCCTTTTTGGTGGTGAGGGCAACGGTGTCGCTCATGACAGTTCCTTCGCAAGTGCGTGCTCGATGGCGATGACCAGTTCAGCGGCCGTGAACGGCATGCCCTGGACCTTGGTGATGGGGGTAGCGGGTACGAGGAACTCGCCTCGCACCACCTTGCACAGTTGGCCCATGTTCATCTCGGGCACGATGATCTTGGGATAGCGGCGCAACACGTCGCCGAGGTTGGCGGGAAACGGACTGAGGTGCACCACATGGGCCCACGCCACTCGTTTACCACGGGCGCGTACGGTGTCCACTGCCGCCTTGATGGCACCCCACGTTGACCCCCACCCCAGTACCAGCAGGTCGGCGTCGGCATCACCCACCACCTCAACCAGAGGGATGTCCTTGGCGATTCCCGCAATCTTGTCGGCCCGCAAGTGCACCATTCGCTCATGATTTTCCGGCGTATAGCTGATGTTGCCCGAGCCGTCCTCCTTCTCGATACCTCCCACCCTGTGCATGAGACCCGGAGTGCCGGGAATTGCCCAGGGTCGAGCCAACGTGTCCGGATCACGTAGGTATGGCCAGAACTCCATCTCACCATCTGCGCGCATATGATTGAGCTCGGTGGCAAACGGCACCGAGATGTCGGGCAGTGTGGACACGTCCGGCAACTTCCACGGATGGGCGCCGTTGGCCAGATATCCATCGGACAACACAATCACCGGCGTGCGGTACTTCAGCGCGATGCGAGCCGCCTCGATCACTGCATCAAAACAGTGCGGTGGGCTATAGGCGGCCACCACCGGCAACGGAGCCTCACCATGGCGGCCGTACAACGCCATGAGCAGATCGGCCGCCTCGGTCTTGGTAGGCAACCCAGTGGACGGACCTCCGCGTTGGACGTCGATGATGAGTAGCGGCAACTCCAAGCTCACCGCCAGGCTGATGGTTTCGCCTTTGAGTGCCACCCCCGGACCGCTGGTGGTGGTGACCCCCAGATGACCAGCAAATGCCGCCCCCAATGCCGAGCCGATGGCGGCGATCTCGTCCTCGGCTTGGAATGTACGGATACCGAAGTTCTTGTGTTTGGCCAACTCGTGAAGGATGTCCGAGGCCGGCGTGATGGGATAGCTACCGAGGAACACAGGGAGGCGCGCGCATTGACCAGCGGCCACCAATCCCCACGCCAGCGCTGTGTTTCCGGTGATGTTGGTGTACTCCCCGTCGGGCAGTTTGGCGGCGGGCACGGTGTAGGCGTGGTCGAACAGTTCGGTGGTTTCACCGAAGTTGTACCCGGCGGTGAACGCCGCCCGATTGGACGCCACCACCAGCGGTGTCTTGGCAAAACGCTGCTCGATCCAGGTGATGGTGCCCTCCACGGGGCGCGAGTAACACCACGAGATGAGGCCGAGGGCGAAGAAATTCTTGGACCGGTCGGCGTCGCGCGGTTTCACCCCCAGAGGCGCCACCGCGTCAGCGGTAAGCGAACTCATGGGCACTTCCACCAAGCGGAAATGATCCAGCGAACCGTCGAGCAGCGGATTGGCGGCGTACCCGGCCTTGGTGAGGTTGCGCTCGTCGAAGGTGTCGGTGTTGACAATGACGATGCCACCGGGCACCAGATGATGAAGATCCGCCTTCAACGCAGCCGGATTCATGGCCACCAGCACGGTGGGGGCGTCGCCCGGGGTGGAGATCTCGTGGCTGGCAATACGAACCTGGAACGACGAAACCCCCGCCAATGTACCGGCAGGGGCTCGTATCTCAGCGGGAAACTCAGGGAAGGTGGACAGGTCGTTACCGAACAGGGCACTGGCCGACGTGAAGCGATCGCCGGTGAGTTGCATGCCATCACCGGAATCCCCCGCGAAGCGGATGACGAGGTCGTCGAGATGCCAAGGCGTGGGCCTGGCTTCGATATCGGTCATGTTTCCCCCTGGTGCTTGCTCTATGACGAAACATACACATGGGGGCGCAGCAAAACCTGCATCCTTGGTGGCGGCAAAGACGCCCAAATACTCAGAACATGATGACGCTGCGGGCCACGGTGCCAGTCTTCATGGCGGCGAAGCCCTCGTTGACGTGGTCCAAATCGATACGCGCGCTCACCAGTTCATCAAGCTTCAGACGCCCTTGCAGGTAGAGGTCCACATACCGGGGCATGTCCACCCGGAACCGATTGGAGCCCATGTTGGACCCCTGCAGTTTCTTCTCGGCCAACAGCTGGTAACCGTCCACCTCCACCTTTTGGCCGATGGGAATCATGCCGATGACCGTGGCCGTTCCACCACTCATGAGCATGTTGAATGCCTGTTCTGCTGCCAACTTTGACCCAATGGCTTCGAAGCTGTACTCCACGCCTCCGTGGGTGAGTTCCTTGACGGCGGCAATGGCGTCGGTGTCGGTGGCGTTGATGACGTCGGTGGCCCCGAAGTCGGTGGCCATGGCCAGTTTGGTGTCGTTCATGTCGATGGCGATGATGCGACCGGCTCCTGCGATTCGTGCCCCCTGCACCACATTGAGCCCGATGCCGCCGCAGCCAATGATGGCAACGGTTGATCCTGGCTCCACTCGTGCGGTGCGAAACACGGCCCCGAGACCGGTGGTGACGCCACAGCCGATGAGCGCAGCTCGATCCAGGGGCATGTCGCGGGTGACCTTGACCAGGGCGTGCTCGTGGACCAACATCATCTCGGCGAAGGCCGACAGGCGCATGAACTGGTGAATGAGTTCGCCATCCGAGGTGGTGAGTCGACCCGGCCGCTCGATAGAGGCCCGATTGCCGCACAGGTACAGCCGCCCCGTGAGGCAGAAGTCGCAGGCTCCGCAATAGGCCGACAGACACGAAATGACGTGGTCGCCGGCCTTGACATAGGTGACGCCATCACCCACCGCCTCCACCACGCCGGCCGCCTCATGGCCGAGAATCGCCGGCACCTTGTGCGGGTATTTGGCCTCCATGAAGTGAAGGTCGGAGTGGCACAGACCGGCGGCGGCTATCCGCACCAGCACCTCGTTGGGCCCGGGTTTGTCCACCCGGACATCGGCGATGACGAGTTCGCCAGGAATGGTCTCCAGAACTGCTGCCCGCATGTCTGCCCCCAAAGGATTCGCTGTGGTGTCGGTCACGCACCGTAATCGGTTGCACTATTTCCTTTTTTCAGATAGGAATTGTCAGGTATTCGTGCTCTACCCGGCAAGGAAGGCCTCCGGTGACCCGTTCCGAGTTCCCCCTCGACAGCTCCCCAATCACCATTTCGCCTCGGCGTCCGGGTCGGGTGCTGATCCCCGTGATGTGCGCAGCGGGGTTGGCTGGCTCCGTGGGGGCCATCAGCGCCGGTCACCACCAGGGTGGCGCAGTAGCAGCAGTGGCCATGGTGGTGGTGCTGTTGGGCTGGGCGTCGGCGCAGCGGACACTGTGGACCGTGGGGGAAGAGTGGATTTCCCACCGAGGGCTATTCGGCTCCACCACCCTCGATGTCGGCTCCATGCAGACGGTGTTGGTGCCCGCCAATGAGATCCGCCAGGGTGACCTGTTGTTTTTAGGACGCGGGCTGCGGGCCGTGGCGGTGCCGGCCGAGCATCTCCGGGCCAACCATCTGGTGGCGCAATCAGTGGCGCAGTTGTTGGAGCGGGCCAGGACTGCCGGGGTCACCGTGAGTGCGGAGGCCACGGACCTCGTGGCGCGTACAACAGCCACTCCAGCGACGGGGGTCCGATCATCGGTAGGTACCGGGCTGGTGAGAGCGGCATGAACAGATAGTGCTTTCGAACCTCATATAAGCGGAGGTTGTCTGCCAGTATACGGCGGTGAGTGGCTTAGAGATCGCCGAAGTGAGCATAACGTGACGGCCATGGATACGCGTCCCGCGCAGTCGTTTCGCCGTCCGAACCCTGCAGTGTTCGCCCTCGAAGGGGTCCGGGTGTCTTCGGAGTTGGCCTGCTTCACCGCCCTCTGGCCGTTTCTACGGCGCCTGCCACGTGGCGATGGCCGACCAGTGTTGGTACTGCCCGGGTTCACTGCCTCCGACAGCTCCACCGAGCCGCTCCGGCGCCTGCTCGGGCACCTCGGATACGACACCTACGACTGGATGTTGGGGCAGAACCTGGGTCCCACGCCGCGCATCGTCAAGGGCCTGCTGCACCGTTTTGACACCATCCGCGCTAGCACCGCGCAGCCGGTGACGATCATCGGCTGGAGTCTTGGCGGTCTCTACGCCCGGGCCTTGGCCGATCGCTGCGCGTCCGACGTGCGTCATGTGATCACTCTGGGTAGCCCATTCCGCTTGGCCCGCTCCGAAGAAACCAACGCCGGTCGACTGTTCGACGCCCTGTCACCGTTGCACCGCCAAGAACGAGCGCACACCACCACGTTTCGCCGAGAGCCCTATCACGGGGCCCCGCCGGTTCCTTCCACCGCCATCTTCACCCGTACGGACGGGGTAGTGCCGTGGCGTAGCTGCGTAGACGAACCGGGTAGACAATCAGAGAACGTGGAAGTGCGGGGCAGCCACTGTGGCTTGGGGATGAACCCGGCCGTGATGGTGGTGTTGGCCGATCGGCTGCAGTTGGGCGTGGGGGAGTGGCGGCCGTTCGAGCCGGGCCTCATCAGTCGCACACTGCACCCCGCCACCCCATACGTGGTGTAGCGGCACGCCAAACCCGTCAGGCCCGACGCGTAACCGCTTTCTTGGTTGGGGCCTTCTTGGCCGGCGATTTTTTGACGGGAGTCGATGCGGGCCGCGCCGCGGCTACCAGTTCTTCCAGCGCATCGCCGAGGTAGTCCACGATCTGCCACGCATCCGGCACCAGTTCTCGGCAGGTGATGACGCCAAAGTCGAGGTTGCCCAAGTAGCTCTGTACCGTGATGTTCATTCCCTGGCCATCGACCACGGTGGACACCGGATAGAAGTGCTCCATCCGGGCACCGCCGGTGTACAACTGCACTGCGGGTCCGGGCACGTTGGAGATCACCAGATTGAACGGCGGGTTCATCCGGTTCATGACCCCGGTACGCGTGGCCATCCGTGACGCCCGAGCAAACAGCGCAGGCGGGGCGAAATGGGCCAAGTCGGTGAGCAGATCGGCGGGTACCGCTTTGCTCATGCCCTTGGCTGCCGCCATGGACAAATGGATGGCCCGTAGACGCTCGACGGGGTCCTCGATGTTGGTATGTAGCAGTGCCAACACCGCCGCCACCTGATTGGAATACGGATCCGATTCGTTCCCGGTACGCACCGACACCGGCACCATGGCCACCAGCGGATCTGTTGGAAGTGCCTTCTGATCTTGCAGGTAGCGTCGCAATGCCCCGGCGCATATGGCCAGCACCACATCATTGATGGTGGCCCCAAATGTGTTCTTCACCATCTTGGTGTCGTCGAGCGACAAGGCTTTGAACGCGTACCTACGATGTGGGGTGATGGATGCGTTGAACGGTGTCCGCGGCGCGGGCCGATCCGGGAGCTTGGGAAACACCTCCGACGACGTTGACCTACCGGACAACCTTTTGGTAAGTGCACCTATGAGTGGGACATCGGCGAAGGGCATGGTGATGGGCGCCATCACCGCCGAGAGGGTGCCGCTGCGCGCCATGCCCACTGCCGACGTCAACGCCTTGAACGACAGCCTGGCCGCCCGGGCCGGATTGCGAGAGTAGGTGCCAGCGGTGCGAACCAGAAGCTCGCTGGTGGTTGGGATCCGCTCACCCTTCCACGCTCGTTTGGGTGGCTCGATGTCGCGGCCGGCGGGGTCCGTGTCGAGCAGGGTGGTGAGCAACTCCACACCTTGCATGCCGTCGATGGTGGCGTGATGGACCTTGGCGAACATGGCCACCCGATTGTTGGCCAGCCCATCGATGACGTAGATCTCCCAGAGTGGACGAGAACGGTCCAGGGCACGCGCGGACAGGCGAGCCACCTGTTCGGCCAACTGCGCATCGGAGCCCGGATGGGGCAGCGCCAGGTTGCGGACGTGAAATTCCAGATCGAAGTCAGCGTCGTTGATCCAGTACGGGTGATCCAAGCCAAAGGGAACCTCCACCAGTCGTCGACGCAGGAACGGCAAAAGGTGGATACGGCGTTCCATCACCGACATGATGGCCTCGTAGAACGTCCGTTCGCTGTCCCATTCGGCCAGGTCATAAATGGTGATCGACGATACGTGGCCGAATTGGGAGGGTGTCTCCATCGACAGAAAACTGGTATCGATGCCTGTCAATTGACGCACGTGTCATCCCCTCGTCGCCGCCGTAGTGAGCGGATGTACTCAGTATGTCGCCTGGCTGGGTAGAACGCCTGCGCGCGGCGCGCTGCGCCACCGCTCCCGATGGCGAGAAGGGTGTGGGTTCCCCGCCGGACACCGCCAGCCGGACGGGGAACCACACCTGAGCACCAGGGGGATGGTTCTCGATACCAGTATGGAGATTGGGCGTGACAACCGGGTGTCAGACATGTTTCGAGTTGGCGAAGGCCGAGTGCGGTTCCTCTAACGGAGGTACCGTCACGAAATTGTGACGCCGATCGCGCAGCATCGCGACATCGCAGGCGCAGGGTGTCCATGGGTGAGGAGTGGTGCTCTCGTCCCGCAGTCCGGTAACCACGATGACGGTCTCCCCTGGTCCGTAGTCTTGCCGCCGTGCTGCGGGACGCTGGAGTTGCCTTCAGACCCCTTGATACGGCGGAGTGGAGCATGCTGACACGGTGAAAAGTCCCCGGCAGCGATCAGGATGGTCCCGGTTGGGCCTTCCCGCCCGGGTGGCATTGGCGTGGGCGATAGGCGCCGGACTGCTCACTGCCACGGTGGGAGGATCCTCGTATTCGCTGGTGCGGCGCTACCTCTTGCTACAGCGTTCAGAGGTCACCACCCGCCAGGCGTACGCCAATGCCAGGGTGGTGCGAGACACTCTCAGGGGTCCCGCGCCCGACGTGGCAGGGCTGCTAGCCACGTTGCGCTCTGACGCCGGATCATTTCCACTCGTGAACTATCGGGGTCAATGGTTTGGCACCACGGCTGGTTCCGGTCCCAACAACCTTCCCGTGGATTTCAAAGTGGCGTTGGCCCGTGGGGTCAGCGGTCGGCAGCGCTTCACCAACGGCGGTGATCCGCTCCTAGTGGTGGGGGTGGTGATGCCATCGGTGGATGCGCAGTACGTAGAGGTGTTTCCCATGGAAACCCTGCGCCGGACGTTGGCGCTGTTGCGTAACTCCCTCATGGCGGGCACGGCGCTGGCGTTGGCGGTGGGGGCCTTCCTGGGGGCATGGTCAGCTCGGCGTGTCCTTCGCCCCGTGACCCGGGTAGCCGAGGCCGCCGAGGCATTGGCCAGTGGCACGCTGGACACCCGGTTGGCGGCCGAACGTGACGTGGACCTCAACCGACTGGTGACGTCGTTCAACACCATGGTCGATGCCGTGGAACGGCGTATAGAGCGCGAGGCCCGGTTCGCTTCCGATGTGAGCCATGAGCTGCGGACACCGTTGGGGGCATTGATGGCGGCCACCGAGGTACTGGAACGGCGCCGAGAAGAATTGCCGGACAGAGCCAAACAGGCGGTGGATGTCATCGGCAGTCAGCTGCGACGGTTGTCCACGATGGTGTTGGACTTGCTGGAGATCGCCCGCATCGACGCTGGTGTGGCGGACGTACATCTCGAAGACAATGACGTGGTGAGCCTCACCAAAATGGTGGCCGACCGTTTGGGCGTACCACTACATCTCATCCAGGTGGCCCCTGATGCCGAGCACGCCCACGCCATGCTGGACCGTCGACGATACGAACAAATCCTGCGCAACCTGGTGGACAATGCCTCGAAATATGCCGGAGGGGTGGATCGGCTCGGGATCAAGCGAGATGGGCGCGACGTGGTGGTATTCGTCGATGATGCCGGTCCTGGTGTGAACGCCGCTGAACGCCAACGCATCTTCGAGCGCTTTGCCCGAGGCCGTAGTGCTCAGGACACTCCGGGCACAGGCTTGGGATTGTCGCTGGCGGCGGACCAGGCAGCGTTGATGAAGGGCACCCTGTCGGTTGGCTCGTCGTCGGTGGGCGGGGCCAGATTCAGTCTGCGCTTGCCGGAATCGCCGGCCGAGAGCCTCACCGATGCCCTGGAGCGGGCATGAGAGTGGGAGTTGCCCGAGCTGCTGCCGTCGCCAGAGGTGCTGCCGTGGCCCGAGGTGCTGCCGTGGCCCGAGGTGCTGCCGTGGCCCGAGGTGCTGCCG
>JANYHQ010000710.1 GCA_025358985.1 Acidimicrobiales bacterium | reverse complement strand
CAGCGCCACCAACGTCGCCACCTGTTTGGAATCGTCCATCATCTGCAGGTTCATCTGCATCTCGTCCTTTGGCCCCACCGGATACACCTTGGCGAACGACTTGGCGTCGCTGTCCGGGTCGAGCCATACCTGAAGAAGGGCGAATGGCGTCAGTCGGGGAGTCACTCCCACGGCAGCCAGAAAGATCTGGCCCTTGGGCGGGTAGTTGGTGCTGCCGGTGACGGTAATGCGGTCCCGCAGATCCGTGGCACCCCCGGGCACATATGCCACGTAGTCCAGGTGATATGCCGATCCCACGAACAGTCCGAGGACCAGGAGGGCGCCAACGACACTGCCGATGATGGGCCACCAACCCAGCTGTCGGCGACGCGGCACGGGTTTGTCGATCACGGTGGCGAGCCTGCCACGCCAACGACCCCAATCCCCCACCCGCCTTCACCCGCGACAAGAACGGGTCAAAAGTCCATTCTGGTAGCGGAAGATACCCAAATAGCCCCTTTTCCCAAACAAAACCCCTCGATGGACCCGTTCTTGTTGGGGTTGGAGGGGTTGGGTGGGGGCTCCCACCGGTAAGTTGAGGTGATGGCCGAGCCCGCTTCCAGCGATGTGGGTGAGCGTCGGCGGGCGGTGGTGTTGGCTGGCTATCTCGGACACGCAGAGGTGGCCGCGGCAGCCACGCACGACGATGACCCGTCGGTTCGGGTAGTGGCTCTGGGGGCCCTCCAACGCCTCGGCGCGCTGACGGTGGCCTCGCTGGAAACGGCGCTCACCGATGATCCAAGCGTGGCCCGGCGAGCCGCCGAACTGGCCGCCACGCATCCCGGTGACCTCGATACAGCGCTGCTGGCGGCCCTGGCGGGCGCCGATGCTTCCGTGTCTGAAGTGGCCGCGTGGGCTCTCGGTGAACGCCACGAAGACGCTTCGCACGAAGCACAATCAACGGTCAACACGCAGGCCGTGGTGACGGCCCTCATCGCCACGGTGGACTCGCATCCCGATGCACTGTGTAGGGAGTCAGCAGTGGCGGCACTGGGCGCCATCGGCCATCCCCACGGCCTGGCCGCCATCCTCCGAGCTACATCGGACAAAACCACAGTACGTCGCCGGGCCATCATTGCACTGGCGTCCTACGACGGCCCTGAAGTGGATGCGGCATTGGCGCACGCCCTCGAGGATCGGGACTGGCAGGTGCGTCAGGCCGCCGAAGACCTGTCGGCGATCACCGACGATGGTCCATAAGCACGAATCGTAGGGACTCGTAGTTCTCTACGCACCGACCGGCCCCGAGCACCACACATTCCAGTGGGGCCGCCACCGTATGCACGGGCACGCCGGTGACTTGGCTGAGTCGCTGATCCAACCCGCGCAAAAGTCCCCCTCCACCCACCAGGTGGATGCCGTTCTGGATGACGTCTTGGGCCAACTCCGCCGGTGCCTGACCGAGGCAAGCCACCACCGACGTACAGATGGCACTCACCAGTTCGTCCACCGCTTGGCGGACTTCGGCAGGACTGAGTAGCACCGTCTTGGGCAAGCCGCTCATGAGCTCTCTTCCGCGAACCTCTGCGCGCATACCATCCTCTTCAGTGGGGGCGGCAGAACCGATGGCTATCTTGATTTCCTCGGCCGTACGCTCGCCTACCGCAATACCATAAGTGCGCCTAATGTATGTCTGGACTGCAGCATCGAAATCAAAACCACCTACGCGAATGGCCTGCAATGCCACCACGCCACCCAACGAAATGAGAGCGGTTTCCGATGTGCCGCCGCCGATGTCCACCACCATGGAGCCCATTGGTTCGTGCACCGGCAGAGACGCGCCAATGGCCGCCGCCATGGGCTGGGGAATGAGTTGTGCGTCTGCCGCCCCGGCGCGTCGGGCGGCTTCGGTGACGGCCCGCTTTTCTACCTCAGTGATGGCCGACGGAACACAGATGAGCACCCGGGGCCGATTGAGACGGCTGACCCCAACGCGCTGAAGCAGCAGACGAATCATGCGCTGGGTGATGTCGTAGTCCGTGATGGCACCTTGGCGCAACGGACGTACGGCCACGATGTAGCCGGGTGTGCGGCCAATCATTTGCCACGCCTCGCTGCCCATGGCCAACACTTCATTGTTGAGACTGTTGAGGGCGATGACACTGGGCTCGTTGAGAACGATGCCCTCACCCCGTGCGTACACGAGCGTGTTGGCCGTACCCAGGTCGATCGCTAGGTCCCTAGCCAGACCGGCCCCCTCGGCGGTCATCGGGGCGGCCGGCGCGCCGGTCACGCTCCGGGTCGAGGGCTTCGAGGCCGCGCTGGAACTCTCGCAT
>JANYHQ010000424.1 GCA_025358985.1 Acidimicrobiales bacterium | reverse complement strand
ACCGCCCGACAACACCGCGATGCTGACCGCGTCAGGACCCAGCAGACCCTGCAACCTGGTGAACGCCCGGGCCGCTCGCTCGTCACCCGCCGCCCCACCCCAGAAGCCCAACTGCCTCCCCACGTCGGCCACCACCTCATCGGGAGCCAGCGTTATACGCACCAGGGACCGATGTGCTCCCGCCTCCGGATCGGCATCATGATCATCAGCGGGCTTATCATCTGTGGACATACTGATGGCTCGTAGCCACCCATCAAGCTGCCATCGCACACGGTCCGCCAACGCAACTGCAGTGAGCCCACCTGCGGCACCGGCGCGCTCGTGACGCCATAGGCGGATGAGGTCCACGCCACCCGAAGTACGGGCCTCGATACGTACTCGGGTACAGGCCAAACCGTGATGACCGAGGCGCAGATGCAGTTCCTCAGCCAAGCCCTTGGCCACAAACGCCGCAGCATCTACTCGGTCCACCGGCGGATCCAACTCGGTGGTGACCTCCAGGTCCGGCGGGATGGGAGTGGGATCCAGCGGCCGCTCATCACTGCCGGCCGCCAGTTGATGAGCATGCATTCCCACCGGGCCGAACCGGGCCAGTACATCGGTGTGGGCCAGCGCCGCGAATGCGCCCAGCGTGCGTAATCCCAACCGCTGCAGTAGATCCACCAGCTCACTGAGTTCATCGGGATGGGCCAGTCCGGTGCGGCCAGCACGTCGGTGTGAGCGCCCGTCCCCCAACCGCTCTGCTCCCGAAGAAATAAGCGCGCTGATGGGATGGGTACCTAGGAACGACACACTCTCCGTTGGTGGAACAATATGCGCGCCTACATCAGCGGCACGGCGAGCGGCCAGCGCGGCAGCGAAGGGACCATCAGCCACCCCAATGCGCCCCACCACCCCCAGAGCGCCCACCGCCGCCAATACCTGTTGGGCCAGTGATGCATCACCCCCGAAGTAGCGCGACGGGCCCCGCGTACCCAATTGGCACAGTCCCGGTCGCACGATTTCGATGAGTGGCGTGAAACGTTCCAACGCGGCCACCACCGGCTCGAAGCCGCGGGCGTCACGGGCGGGGTCGTCGTCGAGCAGTTCAACCTCGGGCACACGGCTCTGGGCCTCGCGCCGACGCATACCCCGGCGGATGCCGTCACCCCGAGCCCCCGCCGACACCGCCACCACCCGATTGGCCCGCAGCACCGCCACGGGCACTCCGGCCAGGGCCTCCCCGGCCAGAACGGCGGCCACCACCGGCCAATCCGGACACCACAGCACCAGCGTGCGCATGGCTATCCCGCCCGGGCCACAGCCACCGATGCATCGTCAACTGATGCGACGTCGATCGAAGCGGTGTCGACCGAAGCGTCTTCGCTGCGGGTCCAGCGCAGCCCCGGTCCACCCTGGAGCCAGCACCACGCCTGACGCGGACGGGCCGCCGCCCGGCGCCCCTCCATCTCGATCTCCACCCGGTGACCACTGAGGGCACCGTGACCCTGCTCCAGGCCCACCCACTCACTGCGCCCCACCCGGAACCGGGCGTCGAACCCCTCCGGCCAGGCATCGTCTCCCACCGGCACCAGTACCGCTCCGCGCTCACGCACACGGGCGGCCAGACGGCGGGCGTCGGCCGGACGCAGGGCCAGCGCAGTGCCGATGATGACCACGTCCACGGCGTCCACCAGCGCAGCTACCACCGTGGCGGCCATGTCCACCGGCGGTGTAGCGACAACTGCGAAGCGGTCCAGCACCACCCCCAACTCGGCAGCGGCGGCCAGCCCGGCCGACGGCACCCCCACCATGGCGGCCCATGAACCGGCCTGAGTGGCCTGGGCAATGAGGGCGAATCCCAATGCCCTGGTGGCAGCGCCGATGGTGGCGCCTCGGCGCAGACCACCCCACGGCAACAACTCGTGGAACGGGGCGCCCACCGCCAGCACCTGCTCGTCGGACCGGGTGAGGGGACGGGTACGCTGAGCCAACTGGGCCAGTGTGGGTAGGGAAGCGGGTGCCATGGACCGACCAGCATCGAACACACGTTCGCCACTTGTCAAGCTCTGGATCCCAGCACACGGCACCTACGAGACGGACGATCCAATCCATTCATGGGTTCGATCGTGGCGGGGGGCGAATGGCAGCGGACAGGTATGCGCTCGCACCCTGGTGCCATCGGGTTCACACAGCATCACTTCGGCGTTGTCGTCCACTTCGTCTGCGTGCATTAGTACGAACCCGATGGCTCCCAACGTGGGAGACACCGCGCTACTGGTGAGCCGCCCCACCTCCCGACCGTTGCGCTCCACCACCGCGCCCGGCGCCGCCAGACCATGGTCACCCCGTTCAGTGTGGTCCCCGTAGAACAGGCCCACTCGACACTGCTGACGGAGTGCTCCTCTCAGCGCATCGCCCCCCTGGACGCGCCTACGACCCGTAGCAATATCTGCATCAACGGTGAACCCGATACCGAGTTCGAACGGGGTGGTGGTGTCGTCGAAATCGTCACCCATCACCGGGAATCCCGCTTCGATACGCAACACATTCAGCGTGTCGGTGCCGCACGCCACCAGACCTCCGGCCAGACCTTCGGCTTGGCCAGCACGCATCAGCAATTTCCACAGTGCTGGTGCATGTTCGGGCGCGCACCACAGTTCGTAACCCACCTCCCCCGTGAAGCCCGTACGCGACACGCGTACCAACCCTGGCAAATCAGCAAGCGCGCATACTGTATGGTCGAACCACTTCAGATCCGTTACCGATGGGTACAACGGCACTGAGGTCAATGCCTTCGCCACCACGGCGGTACTGGCCGGACCCTGCACCGCCAGGTTGGCAATGGCATCAGTGATGTCGGTGAGGCTCACATCAAAGCCGCGCCGCTGGGCCAAGGCCTGCAGTGCCACGAGATTGTCATCACTCGACGCGATCATCCAGAAATGATCAGTACCCAGACGAAACACCGTTGGATCGTCGATGAGACCGCCCGCATCGTTGCACATTGCGCTGTACATCACCCTGCCCACCCGCAGTGCGTGTACCGCACGAGTGAGTGCTTCGTCGAGCAACGAAACCGCATCGGGGCCAACAATGTCGATCTTGCGCAACGACGACAAGTCGATGATCACCGCAGTGTGGCGCGCTGCGGTATGAGCACCGAAGCCGCCATATCGCACGGGTAGGGCGAACCCGTCGTAGTCAGCAAGTTCGGGTTCCAACCCTGCCCAAGACCAAGTGAAGGGACTCACCCGCAGGCCGGGCAGGTTGATGACGACGTCGTCGTCTGCATCGCCAGAGGGACACTCGAAGTGAGGCATTGCACTGCAAGGTCCCCATACTTTGATGACTTTAAACCACCGATGACTTGAAGCCACCATCGAAGCCAACCTGCAGATCACCTCAAGGGATCGACGGCATCACACCTGGTTTGTAGTGGATGAACAGGTCCGAGATGAGCGCCTCCATCCCGTCCGTGGTGCCACCGGCCGCCAACTCCACGGTGATCTGATTGCCGTGCACATGCACCGCCACCACTCCCCCATGCTCGAACAGGGCGTGAGCCACTCGGTCCGGCGGGCGGGGGCCCACCGCATCCTCCAACGAGCGATACCGCTCATGGGCCATACCGGTGAGGGCCCGGTTGGTCTCAAAACGGACAACACCGTGACGAGCACTCTTCTTTTCGACGACCGTGATCAGTTGGCCCATGATGGGATGAACACTACCGGTCGCGACCCGGCCGTCACACTGGGGCTGCGCTCCTCCGCTTCGCTTC
>JANYHQ010000704.1 GCA_025358985.1 Acidimicrobiales bacterium | reverse complement strand
GCCCGGCCTCCGGTATGTGGACAGTGACACCGGGTGAGCAATTGTGGTCGGTGAGTCCGGGCCACCGTCCGGATTGGCCTACCGCGGTAACCAGCGCGCATAGTTTTGTGGCGTGGGCCACCAAACGTGGTGATTGGCGGTCCATGGTGACGGTAGAGGGTGATGTCGAAGCGGCCGCCCCCACGTTGGATGCTCTCAACATCATCTGAACATGCTGAAGTCCCTGCGGGTTCTTGATTTGTGCGACGACCGTGGAGTGTTCGGGGGCTATCTATTGGCCCATTTGGGGGCCGACGTGCTGGCGGTGGAACCGCCGGGTGGTTCCTCCACCCGATTCGTACCGCCGTTCGCCGGAGCGGGCAATGTTGACAAAACTGTTGACGGCGCTGGGAGCCTGTGGTGGTGGGCGTATGGCCGGGGCAAGCGCTCATGCACCCTCGACGTGAACGTGGCCAAAGACCGAGCGCAACTCTTGGTTTTGGTCGGCAGCGCCGACGTGGTGCTGGAGTCCTTCGCCCCCGGACGCTTGGGAGCACTGGGCCTTGATGCGCCAACCCTGATGCGCCTCAACCCGGCTCTGGTGGTGGCCAGCATCACGCCCTTCGGCAGTACCGGCCCGAAGGCGTCGTGGCCCGCTACTGATCTCACCGTTTGGGCGGCCAGCGGCACCCACAGCTTGGCTGGTGATGAGGACCGGGCCCCGGTGCGTATCAGCGTTCCGCAGGCGTTCTTGCATGCCGGAGCCGACGCTGCCGGAGCGGTGCTCATTGCCCTGCATGAGCGTCAGCGATCGGGAAGGGGCCAGCACATCGACATCTCCGCCCAGCAGTCATCGCAACAAGCAGCGTTGTCCACCATGCTCGCCATACCCAATCGCGGTACACCCATTCGCCGGATGGCGGGCGGGTTGCAGGCCCATACTCCCATCCGTCTCACGTGGCCGTGCAGTGACGGGTTCGTGGCCATCACCCTGCTGTTCGGTTCAGCATTTCGAGAACCCAACCGTCGGTTGTTCCAATGGATGCATGCCAACGGCGGTATCAGCGCGGCGGACGCCGAGGTGGACTGGAGCACCTATATGTACGAGGTGTTCATCGGTCAACGCGACCCAGGCGAATACTTGCGGTTGTGTGCGGAGATAGAGGCGTTCACTGCCGTACGCACACAGGCATGGCTGGTGGAAGAAGGCATCGCTGCTGGTGCCTACATCGCCCCCACCAACGCCATCCCACAGTTGCTGGCCGAGACACATTTCCACGAGCGAGGGTTCTGGGAAACAGTGGCCCGCCCCGACGGAGATGGCACCCTGCTGCACCCGGGCGCCGTGGCCAAACTGTCCTCCACGCCGCTTACCCCCGTTGGCAGTGCCCCGGAGCCCGGAGCCGCGCAATGGCTGGATACCAGCGTCGATTCAGTCAATATGCGCGCTGAGCAAGCTGATGTCACGGTGCTTCGGGGGCCAGCCCTTGAGGGCATCAAGGTCCTCGACTTCATGTGGGTATTCGCCGGGCCGTTATTCACCCGGGTACTTGCCGATCACGGCGCCACGGTGGTGCGCGTGGAGTCGGCTACGCGCATCTGCCCGGCCCGTCCCGGGGGACCGTTCGTGGACGACGTGGCTGGTCTGCACAATGGCGCTGCCTTCCTCACATTCAATGCCGGCAAACACGGCGTCACCATCGACCCCTCTCACCCCGTAGGACGAGAGTTGATTCTGCGACTCGTGCGATGGGCCGATGTGGTGACCGAATCGTTCTCACCGAAAGCCATGAAGGGATGGGGGCTGGACTACGCCACGCTGCGCCAACACAATCCTGGTCTCATCATGTTGAGCAGTTGCCTGATGGGCCACAGCGGGCCGCGTTCCATGATGCCCGGGTACGGCAACATGGCAGCGGCATTCTCCGGCTACTACGACCTCACCGGCTGGCCCGATCGCTCCCCTGCCGGCCCGTATCTGGCGTACACCGACGCGGTGTCACCACGATTCATGGTGGCGCTCACCATGGCTGCACTGCGTCATCGTCATCGCACCGGTGAAGGCCAGCACATCGATTGCTCCCAGGCTGAAGCGTCACTGCACTTCTTGGCACCCGCATTGCTGGACCAGCAGGTCAACGATCACACATGGACCCGGATGGGCAATCGCGATCTGCAGTACGCACCGCACGGGGTATACCCGTCCATGGGAGTTGATCGATGGTTGGCCGTTGCTTGTGTGTCCAACGACGCATGGGTTCAACTATGCCGGGTGGCGGGGTTGGATCATCTGGTGCACGACCCTGGATTCGCCACTGCGGCGCAACGGTTGCTGCGACAAGATGATTTAGACGCGGCCCTGTCAGCATGGACCCGCACGCTCACCGCCGAAGCGGCCCAGGCTGCGCTCATCGAGGCTGGCGTGGCCGCCCATGTGGTGCAGGGCAGTGCGGACTGCTTTGCCGACGAACAGCTGCTCCATCGCAATCACTATGTACGCGTACCGCATCCCGACCATGGCGAAGTGTTTGTGGAGAACACGCGCTGGACCATGTCCGAGACCCCCGCACGCGTGGCGTGGGCAGGCCCCACTATTGGCCAGCACAACGAGCAGGTGTTGGTGGAACTCCTCGGTCTCAGTGACGAAGAGTTGGTGGAGGCACTGGTGTCTGGTGGCCTGGAGTAGTGCGGGTGGCAGCGTCAGGCGTTAATTCTGACCCACCCAGTACGGGGCTCGCAGGGTCCGCTTGTTGACCTTACCCATGGTGCTACGGCCGAGGTCCTCCACGATGTCCACACTTCGAGGGCACTTGTAGTGCGACAACCGCTCTCTGCAAAACGCCAATAGCTCCGCTCCAGACGGTGGTGCCGATGCGTTGCGGGCAATCACCAACGCCTTGAGTTCCTCCCCCATCTCATGATGGGGCACACCAATGCATGCCACGTCGAGCACCTCGGGGTGTTGCGCCAGGATCTGTTCGGCCTCGGCCGGATAGATGTTGGCCCCGCCCGACACCACCATGTCGCTGAAGCGGTCGGTGATGTACACGAATCCGTCGGCATCCACGTAGCCGATTTCGCCGAGGGTGAACACTCCAGGGGAAATATGAGCAGCAGCCGACTTCGCCGGATCGTTGGGGTAAACGATGCCTCGTCCGGTGGCATCTTCGAAGTACAACCGGCCCTCGGTGTTTGGCCCCAACTCGTTGTCATCATCATCGAAGATATGCGCGCTGAAGGGTGGGATACAGCGACCCACCGAGCCCGGATGGGTGAGCCAATCCTCGCTGGAAATTTGGCACGTGGTGCCCACTTCGCTGGCCCCGTAGGCATCGGTGAACACCGGCCCCCACCACTCGATCATGGCTGCCTTCACATCCACCGGACATTTCGCCCCCGTATGGGCCACCATCTTCATGGACGACACGTCGTAGCGTGCTCGTACCTCCGTAGGCAGCGCCAGCAGTCTCACGAAATGGGTAGGCACCATCACGGCACTCTCGGTGCGGTATTCATCAATGGTGGCCAGTGTGGCCTCAGCGTCGAATTTGGCCAGGATCACTGACGGAATTCCGGCCACCAGCAGCCGCATGCCACTCAACGGGCCGGTGTGATACATCGGTCCCACCACCAGATGGGTGCCGAACTGGGCAAAGCGGTTTTTCTTCAACCCTTCCAGATGCTCGGCAATGGTGTCACCCCCGGCGAACATGGTGGGCGGCAGATCTGTCCCCTTGGGAATGCCCGTGGTCCCAGACGTGTACAGCAGGTTCGGTTGCGGCTTGATGTCCAACGGCGGAGCTTCAGATGAGCAATGCGCTAGCCACTCGTCCCAGTCGGTGACACCGTCCACCGCGTCACAGCGCCAGGCAATGACCGTCTTCACGCCGGCTGCGGCAGCCGCGGTCACGCCACGCTCGATGGTTTCTGGTCCTACGAACAGCACAGCCGTCTGTGAGTCCTGGAGGATGTACGCCGTTTCATCGGCGGTGAGGTGGAAGTTCACCGGTACGGTGGAAGCACCTCCCAAGAGACCACCGAGGTGGGCCAATGCCGTTTCGCTGGCGTTCTCCGCAAACACGGCGATTCGCTGCTTGGGTCCCAAATCATATGCGCGTAATCCATTGGCTACGCGATTGAGAACGTCGTCCACCTCGGCCCAGCGCATGGCCCGTTGGGGATCACGAAGGGCGATCTCCTCCGGACGGTCGATGGCAAGTTGGTGGGCAAATTCGGGCATTTCAGGTATCTCCTGTGGAAAGGAATGCAGTATTAGCGTTTCGAGGACAATTGTGCGCCCCGTCGGGCGGCGGTGGCCATGATGGACTCATCACCGCGTCGCCACAAAACGGTAAGCGTGACGGCGGTGATGCGCCATCCAAGCGGAGTACGCCCCAGTTCATTGCGGTAGTACCCGCCGATAGTGAACCATGCCTCGTCATTGCCATGATCCAAGGCGTGGACGGCTTGCATGTACATGATGCAGGTGGCGCTGTCTGCCCGCAGTTCCACTACGGGATTGGTCATACTGTGTTGGGTAGCGGCCAACCCAGAAAACAGTGGATGCACCGACGCCACCCACTCATCAGCGCACATACGGGCTGCGGGTCGCGCCGGGTTGTAGCTGGTGAAGTCCATGGTGACCTCGTCAGCAAAGACCGATCGGTACATTTCCCAGTCCTTGGTATCGATACCCGTTGCGTAGCCATAGACGGTCTCGCATACCGCCTGGTGATCTGAAG
>JANYHQ010000702.1 GCA_025358985.1 Acidimicrobiales bacterium | reverse complement strand
ACGCCCGTGCCGGTGAGCTCCAGGCTGAGAGCCTCCGAAAAGCTGGTGACGTATGCCTTGCTGGCCGAGTACACGGCGGCGCCGGGGCCTGGCTGGAAACTTGCCACACTGGACACCTGCAGTATCCAGCCACGTTTGCGGGCCAACATGCCGGGCAATGCTGCGGTGGTCAAAGCGGTAAGCGCGCTGATATTCAGCGTAATGATGTCTTGGAGGATGCTCGGCTGTACATCAGCCACATTGCCAGAGGCCCCAAATCCTGCGTTGTTGACGAGAAGGTCAATGGGCCGTGTGGCGAGGCGTAGTCGTTGCGCCACAACTTCGAGCCCCTCCACCGTGAGGAGATCGGCCACGAGTGGTTCCAGACAGGCGTACACAGTGGCAAGTTCAGCGAGGCGGTCGGCGCGGCGAGCCACGATGACGGTGGGGATGCCAGCAGCACCCAATTGCTCGGCCATGGCTTTGCCGATGCCCGCCGACGCTCCGGTGACCAACGCGCTGGACCAGCGATGAGGACTGGATTTCATCGACAACCGGAGGTGCTCATCCGATGAATCCCCACACCACCAGAGCCAGCACGAGCGCCAACGCCACGGCCACCAACACGTAATCTGATGTGCGTCGCTTGTATTGGCGATGCGGGTTGAAGCCCATGACCGATTGTCTCATTGCGCACCCACTCAGCGATACACCAGGCGGTCGGGCTCAGTCAGTCTCGAGCGTTGCGAAACAGTGCGGGGAGATCGGCGTCAGAGGTGGCCAGAATGGAGTCCAGCCACCCGTGCACATGGCGGGCGCCTCCTTCGTTGCGCCCGAAGATGAACTCCTTCTTGGCCCCGGTTTTGACGGTGCGCTGGATCTTCAATCCGGTGGCGTAGTCCTCGTCACGCACCACACTGATGAGGAAGTCGATCTGCTTCTGGACCAATTCAGCAACCTCCGGAGACGGCTCCGACGTGGCCAAGAAGTCGAGATGGCTCACCGACTCGTCAGCATTGGCCCCGGGGAACAATCGAGCCACCTGGAACATCTTGAAGTCCCCTACCGCGAACGACGCAATGGACCCGTGGGGGAACACACTCCATACGCCACCCAGCAGATCCTGCGTCTGCCAGTCCGCTTCGGCCACCCCGGCCAGTTTGGCCCACTGTTGACGGGGCCCGGTGATGCGCTGGTGTGGACCCACCCGATGGAACACCGCATCCGGAGAGATGGCGGTACCAAAGGTGTTCTTGTGCAAAATGGGGAGGTGGTAGAAGTCCACATACCCGTCAAAACCCACCTTCCAATTGGGTCCATCCAACTGCACCGAACCAAAGTGGTGCATGTCCTCGAAATGATGAAACGCCAATAGCTCGTCGTATCCGCACAGGAATGTGTCGATGTCGATGACCGGGTCGGTGGACAAGATGACCCAGATGAGCCCGGCTCGCTCGGCCACCGGCAGCGGGGTGAGTCCGTGGCAGGACATGTCGATGTCACCGAAATCGCTTTGCTTGAAGATGCCCACCAGATCGCCCACATCATCGTATGTCCACGCATGATACGGACAGGTGAAGCGACGGGCCACCCCCGAACCGGGGTCAACCAGCATCGAACCACGATGGCTGCACATGTTGACGAACGCTCGTACTGCGCCATCGCCCCCACGGGTGAGCAGTACGGGCATGCCTACCACCTCGATGGCCTTGTAGGAGTGGGGTTCACGGAGCTCGGCGGTGGTGGCCAGTAGCAGTGGCAGCCGCTTGAACACCAGATCCACCTCACGCTGCCAACGAGCGGGGTCGAAGTAGTTGGACACGGGCATGGTGGAAATGCCATCCATCAATTGGTTGGTGCCCGACGCCTCGAACGCCACGCTGTCACGAGCCATGGTCACCAGTCGCTCCCGGCTGGTCATCGGATCCGTTTCCATAGTGTTCTCCTCAAGCCTCTACGTAGTGGGCCAGCAGATCGGGTACCTGCAACGCTTCGGGAATTGATGAGCGTCCAATCATCGAATCCAGCGCTGCGTGCACATGCCATATGCGTCGTTCCTGATAGTTCAAAGGTATGCCGGTGTGGGCGGCGGCCTTCACCGAACGTTGTATGGGTTCCAAATTGGCCATGTCCTCGTCCATCACCACATCGAACCCGGCCAGGCGCTTGTCCCAACGTTCCGGTCGTGCATCGGTACCCCAATCCACGCCGAACCACACCACGTCCAAGCGGGTACGGTCAATGGCCAACGGCCAGAACAGCAGAAACGGAAATCCGGCAGCTTCCAGCGGAGTGATGAGGTTGGGGAAGATGCCGTAGGCGGGGTTGGTGGTCCAGAACAGTTCTCCGATGCCCGGTATGCGAGGAAGGCCAGCGACACTGTCACGCCCGGAAAGCGCCTTCTCTGAATACGGCGTGATCATGGCGGTATGACCGTTGGTCAACAGTTCCATGACTGCACCCGCACCATCGAGTGTCTCCGCCACCGTAGAGCGATGGATGGTCTTGGCGTGATATACCTCCAAAAAACCCTCCGCCATAATCTTCCAGTTGCAACCCACGTCGCAGGATTTGCGGCTCACTACCCGCAGCGGAGCATCGGCAATTTCTGGAATACGGCGTATCAGGGGAGCCAACCAGTGAACCAACGGTGGCGCGCAGGTGTCCAGATTGATGAACACGAAGCCGCCCCACTGCTCGCAGCGCACCTCCACCAACCCACGATCCTCTTTGCATAACCCCACAAAATCGCGCTCGTCGGGTACACGCACCAACCGACCCTCCAGGTCATATGACCAGGAGTGGTATCGGCACACCAGCAGCCGAGTGACTCCCTCGGCTTCTCGCACCACCGGGGCACCACGATGGCGGCAGGCGTTCATGAACGCTCGCAGTTCACCGTCCGCCCCGCGCACCACCAATACGGGGGCCAAGGGAATGTCGAGCAACCGATAGCTACCCACCTCGGTCAACTCCGTTGCATGAAGGGCAAACAGCCAGGAGCGTTTGAACACCCGATCGAGTTCCAATTGGTACAGGTCGGGGTCGGTGTAGCGCCCGAGGGGGATGTCGGACAGCTTGGGGAAGCCGTCAGGTGGCTCGGTACGCGCCGTTTCATAGGCTATTCGGCGCCGGATTTCGGTCACTTGCGAGGCGTCCACCATCAGCTCCTTACGCCTATGAGGGTGTTCGTGACTGCGTCCGTGAGGGAGGCGGCCACCCGAACCGGGATGGCACTCTGCACCACCATCCCATTGACCGGGTCGTGACCGTCGACAGTAGACACCAGTCGACTGGTGGGGGTGCCGATATCGCGCACCTTTTCGTCAGTGAGTGAACCGCCGCCCCACGAGTGGGCCATGGAGATCACACCACGGCGAACATCTACGGCACCGGCCACCACACCGATGATCGACGATCGTGGCGAGGTGATCTCGATGAGATCGTCGTCATGCAATCCCAGGTCGACCATATCGGCGGGGTTCATATGCGCATGGTTGGTGGTGCCCGCACTCTTGCGTAGCGCACTGAGCTCACCGCCCAGAGAATTCAGTACCGCTTTGAGTCGACGGCTCACCAAACGGAACGGAAACTCAGACGGGCTGAACCCGGGGAATACCTCGGCACCGGTGGACTCCCGGCGTACCTGCGCCAGTTCCTCCATGAGGTCGTCGGGTGCCATCGTGAATTGGGCGGAGGCGCCTTCGTCGGCCGATTGCACCACCATGGCCAACTCCTCGTGGACGACTCCTAACTGTTGGCGCAACTCCTTGAGGGGCATGCGCGAGTTGGCGTACGCCAGGTCGATGATCTCATCGTCTGTGGGCTTACGATCCATGGGGACGTTGCCACCGGGTAAGGGAATGTCGCTTCCCAAACGGCGGGCCAGCTCCCAGAACACTTCCCACTCGTTGTGCACATCGTCGTTGGCCTGCACAGTGACCGGCGTGTAGTTCGTATACGGCGCCCGGAACCACCGGTCCATGAGGTGGGGGACGTCGGCGCGCTCCAACGACAGCTTGGGGGCAATCACGAAATGCGCGTGTTCGGCGGTGGCCGTCATTCGGTGGTCGATGACCACCAGCAGGTCCAAATCCTTCAGCGCGCGTAGGGTGAGTTCTTGATCGGGCCACGCCACGGCAGGGTTGCCACCACTGACGATGAGCGCCCGGATACGCCCCTCGCCTGGCTCCAAGATCTCCTCGGCCAACGTGGCGGTGGGCATCTCGCCGCGGTAACCGCGTAGACCCCGCACCCGCGAAGGTGGACCATTGACCGGTGCCCTGGGGGCGATGACCTGGGCCCGCCGTGGCGTTTCGGGGTAGAGGAACATGCCGCTTTCCAGCTTGTCGCCCTCCCGATTCACTCGTCCGCAGATAATGTTGAGCACCAGCGACAGGTGCTCGGTGAGGCTGCTGTGCGGCGCCATGTTGGGCCCTGTGCCAGTGCCCACTGTGCCGCGGGGGCCAGCCGCGAAGATACGAACGGCCCGCACCAGATCGTCTTCGGCAATACCGCAACGCTGCGCCACGTAGGCGGGCGTGAACGACGACACCGACTGAGCCAACGCCCCCAGGTCGCTTACCCATCGGTCACAGAACTCGGCATCGGACAACGACTCCTCGACCACGATGTTGATCATCCCGGCCAGTAATGCCGGATCCTCACCGGGACGAATCTGCAGAAACACATCGGCGAAGGTGGCCAGCTCGGTGCGGCGGGGGTCCACCACAATCAACTTCAATCCGTTCTTGCGGGCCCGACGCATGACCGTGAACGGATTGGTGCCCTGGAGACCCCCCACTGCGCCGTAGCTCGACACCATGGGGTTGTAGCCAATGGCCATGAGCACATTGGCGTTGGTGAAGTTGTGGAATCCGGCCTCCCATGCCCCCATACGCAACGGGGCGGTGGTCTTGGCGGGCTGATCAATGGTGACCGATGTGTAGAACGATGGTGACCCCAGGCCCTGATGCCAGGCTCGTGCCGTGGGCACCGCCACCGAGTTCTGATAACCGCCGGTACCGGTGTAGCTGGCCACGGC
>JANYHQ010000697.1 GCA_025358985.1 Acidimicrobiales bacterium | reverse complement strand
GCCAATGCTGCGCCTCCCACCATTACCGACAGCAACGCGGCGATTCCGAGGGTGACGAGGTGAGTTCGAGTACGCATGGTTTCCGTCCCTGGAGCGCCGATTCGTCGGTGAAATGCGCTCTTCGTGGTCAAGACTGGCGGTCAGTTGTCACGGACCTGCGTACAAGATGTGTGGAACCCGTGATGAACTGCGGGGTATGCCGGAGTTCGAATACCAGGAAATGTTGCCGCTGTCTCCCGCGGACACGCCGTTCCGTCTCCTCACCACCGAGGGGGTGTCCACGTACACCGCCAATGGACACACCTTCCTCCACGTGGAACCCGAGGCCATTCGTCTGCTGACTGCCACCGCAATGCGCGACATCAGCCATCTGCTGCGCCCCGGTCACCTGGGTCAACTACGCAAGATTCTTGATGATCCCGAAGCCAGTGAGAACGACCGGTTCGTGGCGCTCGATCTGCTCAAGAACGCCGCCATTGCTGCCGGGGGAGTGCTGCCCGGCTGCCAGGACACGGGCACCGCCATCATCAAGGGCAAGAAGGGGCAGTTTGTGTTCACCGGGAGCGACGACAAGTCCGCCATTGCCCGAGGTGTGTACGACACGTTCCTCACCTCCAATTTGCGGTACTCACAGATGGCTCCCGTCACCATGTGGGACGAGCAGAACACCGGTACCAACCTGCCCGCGGAAATCGAGATCGAGGCCACCGGCGACGACTCGTACAAGTTCTTGTTCATGACCAAGGGTGGTGGTTCGGCCAACAAGAGCTTGCTGTTCCAGGAGACCAAGGCACTGCTGAACCCTGCCTCGTTTGCCACCTGGATGGACGAGAAGATACGTACGCTTGGTACCGCGGCCTGCCCGCCGTACCACTTGGGGGTGGTCATCGGCGGTACCAGCGCGGAGTACGCATTGAAGACGGCCAAGCTGGCCTCGGCACGCTATCTCGACACGCTGCCCACGTCAGGCAATGACCTCGGCCGAGGTTTCCGAGACTTGGAGATGGAAGCCGAGGTATTGCGTATCTCCCAGCAGACCGGTATTGGCGCCCAGTTCGGCGGCAAGTACTTCTGTCACGACGTGCGTGTCATTCGTCTGCCCCGTCACGGTGCATCGTGTCCGGTGGCGTTGGCCGTGTCGTGTAGCGCCGATCGCAATGTCATTGGCAAGATCACTGCCGACGGAGTGTTCTTGGAACAGTTGGAAACGGACCCCGCCCGCTTTCTGCCGGAAGTCACGGATGCGCATTTGGGGGGCGACGTGGTGGAGATCGACCTCAACCGGCCCATGAGCGAAATCCGGGCCGAGTTGTCCAAATACCCCGTAAAAACGCGGTTGTCACTCAGTGGGCCGCTGGTAGTGGCCCGAGATATTGCCCACGCCAAGCTGAAAGAGCGACTCGATGCCGGGCAGGGGTTACCGCAGTACTTGAAGGATCGGGCGGTGTATTACGCGGGGCCGGCCAAGACTCCGGTGGGATACGCCAGCGGATCGTTCGGGCCCACCACTGCGGGTCGTATGGACTCCTATGTTGACGCGTTCCAAGAAGCGGGTGGATCGTTTGTGATGCTGGCCAAGGGCAATCGGTCCAAGGCCGTCACCAATGCCTGTGCCAAACATGGCGGCTTCTATCTTGGTTCCATCGGCGGTCCCGCCGCCCGACTGGCCCAGGACTGCATCAAGCGGGTGGAAGTGCTGGAGTACGCCGAGTTGGGGATGGAGGCAGTGTGGAGCATCGATGTAGTTGATTTCCCGGCCTTCATCGTGGTGGATGACAAAGGCAACGATTTCTTCGAGAGCGTCAATCGGCCCGTGAGCATCGGACGCAAGTCATGACCGTTGTGATGAAGGCATTCACCACCTTCGGTGCCGGGGCTGCTGCCGACACCATAGGTACACGTACATTGCAGCCGCTGCCTGCTTCGGTTGTCACGGTTCAGGCTGTGGATGTGCCCGAAGGGGCCAATCCGTCCAAGCTGGGTACTTGGATTCAGCAGTGCGCATTGGCTGGCAACGTTTCCGCTGATGTGCCGCCCGATTTGGTGGATGTCGTGAGCGCGGCGTCCGGCGTTCTGTCGGCCGATTCCAGCGTGGCGTTGGCCATCGACATGACTGGCAATCCAGCAGGGGAGAAGATGCGTGACCGTCTCGGCGGCGGCCCCGGCGACCGCCCGTGGCTGGTGTTCGGCCTCGTACCCCTGGGGTGAGCCTGCGCTCGCAGTTGGCTCAGTCGGACAACTGCTGCTCCAATGATGCAATCTCGGGTAAGCCGATGAAGTTGGTGAACTCCGCAAAGGGCAGCAGTCGATCAACCAACGGTGCGGGGGTGCCGGCGATGCGCAACTCAGCCAAGGCGGACCGGACCGCAGCGGTGGCGGTCAGCAGAGCAGTAAGCGGACAGATGACAATACGGAAGCCAAGTTCTTGGATCTGCTCGATGGGCAAGGGCGGGGTTTTGCCCCCCTCCGCCCAGTTGAACAACAGCATCTCGCCCCGTAGCGCTTCAGCCACCTCCTCGATCTCTGCTTCGTTGTGCAACGCCTCCACAAACAGCACGTCGGCACCGTTGTCACGAAAGGCCCGAGCTCGCTCCAACGCTGCCGCCAACCCTTCCACGGCACGGGCATCGGTACGGGCGATGATCACCGTGTCCGGGTACGTACGCGCACGTACGGCTG
>JANYHQ010000667.1 GCA_025358985.1 Acidimicrobiales bacterium | reverse complement strand
CGATGCGCATGGCAGCTCCGCGGTGATGGTTGTGCCTCGTTCGGCTCGACCAGTCACCGTGAGCCGACCACCGCCAGCCTCAGCGCGATCCGCGAGGCCTCGAAGCCCCGTACCCGACGAGTCTGCGCCGCCCACGCCGTTGTCGTTTACAGCAAGTCGCACCGTGTTGTCGATCCGTTCGACGCTGACCTCGATCCACGACGAGTCCGCATGCTTCACCGCGTTCGTGATCGCTTCACACGCGATGAACCACAGTGCCGCTTCGACATCAGGCTCGAAACGGTCGCTCGTCGAATGAACATGGACCGGCACCGTCGTGCGGGAAGCGAGATCTTCGAGTGCCGCTGCGAGCCCACCATCGCTGAGCATCTCCGGGCGCAGACCATTGGCAAGATCTCGAAGCTCCTCGACGGCCGTGCGGAGCTGCCCGACCGCGTCGCCGAGCGTCGCACCGATCCGAACCGCGTCACCGCTCAGCTCGGCGGCGCGCATCTCGAAGGCCACCCCGAGAAGACGCTGTTGGGCTCCGTCGTGCAGGTTCCGCTCCAACCGGTGCCGCTCGCTCAGATGGGCGGCCACGATCCGAGCACGTGACTGCTGCACCTCGACGAGCTGCAACGCGACTGCGGCGCGCAACCCGACGTTATCGAGTTCCGCGGTCGCCTCTCGCGCCATGCTGTCGACGAGCTCCCGCTCGACCGTTGCGGCATTGAAGTGGATGCGGGCCACGGGCCGCTGCTGACGCAACACGACCAGATCGCTCTCATCCGTCGGGACCGTGTGACCGGTGGCGGACACCCACTGCGTCGAGTCGTCGACCCGGTACGCGATCCGAAGCGTCGAGTCACCGGTCGCCGCCTGGAACACGTGCTCAACATCGGCTTGCGGTGTCGGATCACGAACGAAATCGCGAACCATGTTGAGCGCGCTGTACTGGCGGCGATTGAAACGTCGATCGAGCATGCGCTGCACCCGGCGATACACCGGTGCCGCCATCGCCACCGTGACAACCGATGCCACGAGCCCGGCTGCGCTCGACTCCGAGTCGACGCCCCCGAGCAGCGACCGGAGCGCCGCGACAATGCCGACGAAGACACCGCCCAGCAAGATCGATACCACGACGTAGGCCGCCGCCCGGCTCAGTATGCGATCCACGTCGTAGAGGCGGTACTGGACCACGGACAGACCAGCAGCCACCGGCACGACTATCACGAACAGCGCCGCCGCGATGTTGAGCACCGCCGGGTGATCGGTCGTGGCGGCGACAAACGCTGCGATCACGAGCAGCGGAAACACGATCGCCACGACGAGCATCCACTTCAACTGACGGCGCTCCACGCCTCGCGAACGCTTCACGCGCACAACGACACTCACGGCACTCAAGACCACCCCCACGTTCGTAACAACAACCGCGATCAGGTACACAACACGCAACGGCAGCGGGAAGCGTTGCGCCCACGGGCCTGCCACCGCCTGCAGCGGCTCGTTCAACGGTTCGTCGCTGAACAGCTTCATTGCGAACCAGACGCACGCCGACACGATCGTGATGACCAGCACCCAGTACCAACGACGACTGAGCACTCGACCCGTAGGTGTGAGGTGCAACGCCGCGCCGAGCAGCACCAGCCACACGACGAACTGCGAGTCCGCGACCACGGCCACCGGCGCCGCCCACGGCAACGAGCCCGGACGTGCGACCGCACCCGCCAACGCATATGACTGGCCGACCGCTGCGGCGGCAAGGTCTGTCCCGAGCGCCAGGAAGATCCAACCGACCGGGTGACCGGGCCGACGCACTATCAACACCACGCCGACCGCAGCAGCACTCACGAAAGCGAACGTGAACACGACACCGGTAGCGTTCAACTGATGGAGATCGGCGCGGCCCGCCGCCGTCAAACGCCGATCAAGGATCGCCGCCGCGGTCAAGGTCACCGGAGCGATCGCGCATGCCCAACCAACGGCCAGCCACCGGGCCATCCGGAGCATTGCGGCACCATCGTTCATCATCGCATCCTGACCTTCTTCGATCCCACGCGCCTCCGGGCAGACCCTGAATCACGAATCCTGGCCTGCTCCGATGCGTAATCGACCTGCTCCCATCACCGTTGGATACATGCCGACGGAACCACTGCCGGTCCACCGAGGAGCCACCATGCGATCGACCATCCCACCCACCAGGCCATTCTGGACCGCAACTGCAATCACATTGCTCGCCGGTACAGCCGTCCTCACCCTCGGCGTCGCAACGTCACCGGCCGCCCCAACCGCGGCGACCAAACGTCAGTCTTTCTGCACCGCCGCCATCGACATCGACGCGATCGTCGGCAGCCCGTCCAACAAGACCGAAGCGATGGCCTTCGCCGCCAGGTTCGTGCCGATGGTCGCTACCCTCGCAGCCAACTCCGTGCCAAGCCTCGCCCCGGCGATGCGAACCATCACCGCAGCATTCAACAAGACCGCCGCAACCGGAGACCCGTCCGGACTCGAAGGCCCCGAATTCGGCCGAGCAGTGTCCAAGACAGAAGCGTGGATCCACGACAACTGCGGTTACCAACGAGTCAGCGTCACCGCCACCGACTTCAAATTCACCGGCATCCCGGCGGCACTTCACGCCGGCAACACGAGCTTCCGGCTCCATAACACCGGCAAAGAGTTCCACATGTTCATCATCATGCGCCGCAAGGACGGTGTGAACGACGCAGTGCTCGCCATCTTGAAGTCGGGTGAGGCCGCGACCGCGGCAAAGCTCGACGAGATCGGCGAAATGGGCATCGCGCCCGGCGCCACGACCGGTCTCTCGTCGGCACTCAAGCCCGGCCGCTACGTCTACGTTTGCCCGGTGCCATCAGGCGCCAAGCACGACGGCCCCCCGCACTTCACGCAAGGTATGTACGGCGAGTTCACCGTCGCCTGACCAAGCGCTTCGGCGGGTGCTGGGCCTATTCAATGGTGCTTCGATCATGGCCCGCGACCTTCAAGCGGTAAGCACCTTCAGTGCGACATCGGCAAATAACAGGTCCGGTAGCGCAGACGTGCGGCGCTGTTCGAGCTTGTTCCGGATTTTTTCGAGCTGTACGGCGTCGGCGTCGATGTCACGGATCGAGCTTCTGAACGTGGCATCTTGGCGGCGACAGCCCCCAGCCTCAGTTGCGAGGAGCGTCGATCAGTTCGTCGCTTTGCGCTTTATAGCGGGCAATTTCGGCCCGACCCACCACCATGTAGTGGACCTCATCGGGACCATCGGCCAACCGCAGTGTGCGCTGCTGGGTATACAGGTCGGCCAACGGCCACCACTGCGACACACCGGCGGCACCATGCATTTGGATGGCCTGGTCGATGATGGTGCACACTCGCTCCGGCACCATGGCCTTCACTGCACTGACCCACACTCTGGCATCCTGCACGCCCATGGTGTCCATGGCCTTGGCGGCGCGCAGCACCATGAGGCGCATGGCCTCGATCTCGATACGAGCCTTGGCGATCATCTCGGTGTTCTTGCCGAGCTGAATCAACGGCTTGCCGAATGCTTCGCGTGACAGTCCCCGCTCCACCATCAATTGCAAGGCCTTTTCAGCCGCACCAATGGAGCGCATGCAGTGATGGATACGACCAGGACCGAGACGTACCTGGGAGATCTCGAACCCGCGACCCTCACCCAGCAGTACGTTGGCCTTGGGCACCCGTACGTCGGTGAAGCGGATGTGCATATGACCGTGGGGGGCGTCATCGCGACTGAACACGTGCATGGGGCCCAGGATGTCCACCCCAGGTGTGTCGATGGGGACCAAGATCTGCGACTGCTGCAAATGGGGTGAGGCATCAGGGTTGGTGCGCACCATGGTGATCATCACCTTGCAGCGTGGGTCGCCGGCGCCCGAGATGTAGAACTTCTCGCCGTTGATGACCCATTCGTCACCATCGAGCACCGCAGTGGTCCGCACGTTCTTGGCGTCAGACGAGGCCACATCAGGCTCGGTCATGGCATAAGCGGAG
>JANYHQ010000652.1 GCA_025358985.1 Acidimicrobiales bacterium | reverse complement strand
GGGTTCTACAACCGCACCCAAGCCACCACCGACACCCTCACCCTCAACAACACCACCTTCACCCCCCGCTTCACCAAACCCACCAACTCCTCCTAAACCCACTACCACCGCCACCACCGCCACGGCGTAATGCAGCTTCCGGACGACCCGTTTAGCCTTGCGAATCAGGCGTGGCGGGCGTCTGGTCCGGCCACAGCGGTCAACGTCCACCTGTCGAGTCATCGCGTCGAGCACCGCTCGATCGGCATCGACGTCAACAATCAGTGATGCTGGGTGTCGAAGTGGAAACGCCATTGCTGAGCTTTGACCCGAAGTCCCGAGAAACGGATCTACCGGAACATTCGTGGCATCCGGGAGAAACCCAATACTGCGGACAAGATTCACCGTTGGTGACAGCTGAATACCGTTTTCCAGCCACATCGACATGAGCCATTTCAGCGACCAGTCATTGGGCCCTATTACCTCATCGTAGAGACCGGCTATGAGCCGATTGTCTAGATTTGATTCAACGGCTGCAGGAGAAACCCTGCTGGTATTGCTCCATGCCGCCTTTGCCGGAAGATACTTGGACCACGCGCTCTTCCACGTGGCCCATCCCCATACTACGAAGAATTCTTGGGCGCGATAGCTGAACGGTGCACTGTCATCTGGCTGTATTGGACAGAAGCCGGAGATGGACATCACCCGTGGATCATGTTCATAGCGTTCAAGCAATTCATCGCAGAAGGCAAAGAAGGATACCTCTGGGAGACAATCGTCTTCCACGATGATGGCTCGCTCCTCCATGCTGAACACCCAGTCAAGACCAGTGGGAAGGCGGTGGCGAATGCCCAGATTGCGATCACTGAAATTCGTTTTCACCTCGCACTCCCAGTCAACATCCAATGCCACCTGCCGAACCCGCTCGCACAGTGCCTGCTCCCCGTGAACAGACTTACGAGGCCCGTCAGCGATGATGTACAGCCGCTTCGGCTGGACCTGGCGAATCCGCTCCATCACCAAGCGAGTGGTTTCTTCGCGTGCAAAAATGACGAGAACGACGGGGGTTTCGAGCGGGGTCATACGTCGCTCTTCGGAGTCAGAGAATCTACAAGAATCTTGACTGCAGCAGGGTTGTACATCATGTGGTTGTGGTGATCAACCACTGTTGCGATTCGAAAGCGGTCATTCTCAAAGGACTTGAATCCCCACGCACCATCGGTCCATTTGCCGGTGTCATCCTCGTCTCCGCCCGAGTAGAAATAGAGAGTCTGAACATCAAGTGGCCGAGGCCGGTAGCCGCTGGTGGCCAAACCCATGGTGGTACCGCCGCGCTGCTCCCTATCCGTCAGCACCGGCATGGGGCGAACTTTGCCCCTCGCTCGATACCGATGGATCGTCCGGTTTCGAACCGCTCGGACAAGTCGCCTCCACAGGGGGGTTGCCGGCAGGGGAACGTAGGCCGGCGAACTCACGTTGGGTGAGTCGTACATCACCAGAAGTTCTACGCTGCCGCCTCGATCCAATTCCCGGGTGGCCATCTCTCGTGCCACCAAGCCACCGACGCACTGACCGGCCAACCGATACGGACCGTCGGGTTGAATGCGGCGAACTTCGTTCATGTAAAGCGATGCCATCTCTTCGATGGTTTGTGCACCCCCGGTACCCGCCAGACCATCCCACTGGATGCCGTAGACAGGTTGGTCATCGGACAACGCCCGAGCCAACTTCGGAAATGACGCAATGTTCCCTGTTCCACCGTGCACGATGAACAGTGGTGTTTGGCGACCGGATTTTCTGAGTGGCACCACCACGGGCCAACTGTCCTCGCCATCAGAATCGACCGCTGCAGCCAGCGCCGCGATGGTGGGACCACTGGCCAGGGCACCCAGAGGGAGGTCACGGCTGAACCCGGTACGAATCGCCTCGAACATCTCCACGGCCATCAACGAGTCTCCTCCGAGGGTGAAAAAATCATCGTCCACCCCAATCCCCGAGATTCCCAGAAGTCGCTCCCAAATCCGAACCAGACGACTCTGCGTCACAGTTGCCGCCGCTCGATATTGCGTACCGAGAATCTGGCGATTGAACTCCGGCACCGGCAACGCCTGAACGTCAACCTTTCCAGATGCGGTCAAAGGGAATTCATTGACCACCATGAAATGCGACGGGACCATGTGTTCTGGCAACTCACCACGGGCAAACTCGTGCAATCCAGAAAGATCCAACTCATTCGCGTTTGTGGTGATGTACGCAACCAAACGAGTGCCTGAACCATCTATTGGTTTTACCGTCACAACGCACTGATCAACATCGTGAAACGTTGACAGCACTGAACTGATTTCTCCCGGCTCAATTCGAAAGCCGCGAAATTTGACCTGCTGATCGTCAACCCGTCCAAGGAACTCCAGAGTTCCATCGTCACGCCATCGGCACTTGTCTCCAGTCCGGTATACGCGAATCGACTGTTCATCTGGCGTCTCGATCGCTAGAAACTTGGCGTCTGTGAGACCGGTATCGCCGAGATACCCACGGGCCAAGCATGCGCCCCCGATGTACATCTCTCCCGGGACACTGATTGGCACGACGTTCAGGTACTGATCAAGCACGTGAATGTGAACGTTGGAGATGGGTGTGCCGATGGGGGGCAGAGTCTCCCACTCGCCGCAGTTGTCCGGCAGTACAAAGGCGGTGACCACATGGGTTTCCGATGGACCGTATTGATTCTCCAAAGTACATCCAGAAGTGCCTTCGAAGAATGCCCGCAAGGTGTCGTCGACCACCACCTGCTCGCCTGCGGTGATCACTTGGCGCAGCGTGGTGGGAAATGCTCCAGTTACCACTGCTGCCCCCGCTAGGCCACGCAAAGCCACGAACGGAACAAACAGTCGCTCGATGGCTTTGGATGAAATGATGCTCAGTAACGACCGAGGATCTCTACGATCGGTGTCGGATACGAGTACCAGTGTCCCGCCAGTGGCGAGAGTGGAAAATATCTCTTGGAACGACACATCAAAGCTCAACGACGTGAACTGCAGGGTGCGCAGTGGGGTGTCAAAGCCTGACCGGCCCAGTTGCCACTGCAGGAGATTGAGCAACGCACCGCGGGTCATGGCCACACCCTTGGGCGTTCCGGTGGAACCCGAGGTGTACACGACGTACGCGAGGTCAGTACCAACAGCCCCATCCTGGGCAACGGTGTGAAGCGCGGGTCCCGGATCTACCAACGTCACCACAACGCCCGATTCAGATGTGGCGGACAAGACCGCCCGAACATCCGATTGCGCAAGCATGAACTCGCGACGGTTCTGCGGGTAGTCAGGATCTATGGGTACATACGAAACGCCTGCCAGAAGCGTGCCCAACACCGCAATCACCATGTCAAACGATCGTTGGATGCTCACCGCCACACGGTCGTTGGGGCCCACCGACATCGAGCGCAGTTCGCGGGCCACTCCATACGCCCGGTCGAGCAATTCTCGATAGGTCAGGGTTTGCCCGTCGTAGTCGAGAGCCACGCGCTGCGCATACTGCACAAGCCGACCCTCGAGAAATGTCGACAGGTCGCCCACATCTTGGCGTTCGAGCGCCGTCTGATTCCAAGCGTTGATCTGCAGTGTCTCGGACGGAGCCAAGAGGTCCAGGGTTGCTATGGGCCGAGACCGGTGAGAAGCACAACTCTGGGCAAACTGACTGAAGTTCTCTGCGAGGCGTTCAACATGGTTGTGGGAAAACAGCCCAACCGGGAACTGGATCCAGCCCATTCCGGGATGCGAACTATCAGCGATAAAGAACAGATCGCAGAGGGGGTACCCATCGGCGAAGACTGGCGATGCCGGTGCCATGGATTGAAGGTCCATACTGGCAAACGCCACTTGGAACACCGGGTGCTTGTTTTCGGTGTTCAGCACCCGCAGGGCATCAACCAGCGACTCGATCGGGATCGACTTGTCCCGAGCCAGCGCGTCCGAGACGCCAACGGTCAACGAAGCAACGGAGGACGACCCGTGAACCTTGGCACGTAGGGGGATGAGGTGATGCTTGACGTCCTCGGTGTAAAGCCCGATGACAAGGTCACTCTCGTGGGTATACCGGTGCAATAACGCGTGCCAAAGCGCCACCAACGTCGGCACGAACATTTGTTCGTCATCGCCACTGAGGTTTGCCACCGTTGTCGGATCGAGGAGTACCGAAACAACCGACGCGTCGCTACTGAGGACACGGGGTCTGGAAAGATCGGAAGGGAACTCCAAGAAC
>JANYHQ010000621.1 GCA_025358985.1 Acidimicrobiales bacterium | reverse complement strand
GCCCGGCCCAGATCGGACTCCAACGAGCCGAATGCCGTTTCAATCGCCCTGGCCTTGGCCCGGACGGACCGCGGCACCCAGTCGATGGAGCGCAGTTCGTCGATGATGGCGCCACGAACCCGGCGGATGGCGTACGTCTCGAACTTCACGCCGCGATCCATCTCGAACTTGTCTATGGCATCAATGAGTCCGAAGATGCCATAACTCACCAGATCGGACTGCTCCACGTTCTGGGGAAGACCCACGGATACCCGCGATGCCACGTATTTGACCAAGGCCGAATAATGGAGAATGAGCCGATCTCGTGCCTCCAGGGAACCAGACTCCTTATAGGAGTTCCAGAGTTCCGTGGGGACTAGGGACTCGTCGGCCTCAGTGGTCACGGGGATGGTGTCCGTCTTTCGGTTGATGGCGGAGGGGAAAGGGTAGCCCGATGTGTGCACGAAACGGGTACCTCCCGCCACATGCTCGCCCACAGGCCCCAAGTTGTGCACATCCCGGTCCGTCACGCCCGTGGATGAGATGCATCGTAGACTGTCCGTAGGCGATCCTTGGTCACGTGCGTGTAATGCTGTGTGGTGGCCAGATCGGAGTGTCCCAGCAACTCTTGAACCGTTCGCAGATCCGCCCCGCCGTTCAGGAGGTGGGTGGCGAAGGTATGGCGTAGAGCATGGGGATGGGTGGGCGAGGTGGCCCGCCGGTCCAACAGCCTGCGGACGTCTCGCACGCCCAGACGCCGACCTCGGGAGTTGCGAAACAGCGCAGGTCCCGGCCCCCCCGCCACACCCGCCTCCCCACCAGCCAGGTCGTTGGGCCAATCGTCTCGGACCCGCAACCACCCCAAGAGAGCGTCCAGGGCTGGGCCCGATAGGGGCACCACCCGCTCCTTGGCCCCTTTTCCCCACACCCTTACTAGGCGTTGCGCCAGGTCCACGCTCCGCACATCCAACGAACAGACTTCGCTGACCCGCAGGCCGCTGCCGTAGAGCAACTCCAACACCGCCTGATCCCTGAGGGCAACTACCGGATTGGCAATCGCTGAGGAAGGCGGCTGATCCAAAAGCGCTCCCAGCTCTGCTGTGGTCAACACCCGAGGCAATCGTCCCTCCCCGGCGGGGGCCCGCAGGCGCACGCTGGGATCGGCGGGGATGAGCCCTCGCTGCACCAAGAACGCAAAATACCGGTGCAGTGACGACACCGCCCGGGCCATGGTGCGCCGGGCCATCTGGCGGGTGGCCAGATTGCCCACATAGCGACGCAGCAGCAGCCGGTCCACAGCACCTGGCCCAGTGATGCCTCCTCGTTCGGCCCAGGCCACGAACCCGGTGATGTCTCGCGAGTACGCCTGCACGGTGGCGGGGGCTGAAGCCGTCAGCGAGGCCGAGAACTCGGAAAGCCACCACATAAACAAAAAGTACCGTGATCCCCACCGCCTCCGGCGTCATCGCTCCCCCATCATCGCCACCCGGTACCATCCCGCCGCGCCGCGACCCACCCAACCGGAAGACTCCAGGCGCACCAGTGCCATGGTGGCGCCCGCCAAGGTGGAGCCGGTGCGGGCCATGACCGCCTCGGTGGTGAGCACATCCCATGCCAAGGCGGCCAGCACGTGTGAGTCAGTGGCATCGGGGGCAGGCCGCGGATCGATGAACGTAAGACCTCGCCCGGCGGTGGCCAAGCCCAGGGCCGCCCGGATGTCCAACATGCCTGTACAGATCTGCGCCGTGCACAGGGACAACAGCGAGTTGGTACCGGCCGAAGACTCGGCCAGGATCGGACCGGGAACGGCCAACACCGGGCGTTCGCGATCGTTGGCCAGGGTGGCCGTGATCATGGATCCGCCCACGGCGCCTGATTCCACTACCACCACAACATCGGCGAGCGCCGCAATGATGCGATTGCGCAGCGGAAACCGGTATGGCTGCCCGCAGGCTCCAAGCGGTGACTCGCTCAGTAGTGCCCCGTGGTCAGCGACCGCGCGCCACAGATGACTATGTCGAGCGGGATACACCACGTCCAGACCGGTACCCACCACCCCGATGACAGGCGTGGTGGCATTGACCTCAAGGGCTCCCGTATGCGCCGCGCCGTCTATGCCCAGTGCCAACCCGGAGATGACACACACCCCTTCCGATGCCAACTCGGCCCCAAACCGGCGGGCCACTTGGCGGCCGTATGCGGTGGCCTTTCGGGTGCCCACGATGGCTACCACCCGGGGCGCGTCCAACGCCGCCAACGCACCCCTCATGAACAACACCACCGGGGGTTGATGGTCGGCCGCCAGCTTCTCCGGATACCCGGGTCCACCCAGGTACAGCACCCGTACACTGGCCTCCTCGTACTGTTGTTGCAGTCGACCGGGGTCAGTGGCTCGTATCCCCGCCGCCCACGCAGCACGGTGCCCGGCCGTCAATACCGCCCGACCATCTTCTGTATACAGATCATCTGCGCGCAGAGTACCTGCACCCAGTCCATGCCAGATTTCCTCTACGGACCACCGACCAGCCAGCGTCCACAAGAGCTGAGGCATCATGAGGGGTAGATGGGCCAACATTGCGGCCTTGACCCAGGTGGGCGGCTCGGTTGTAGTGAAGGTGCTCATGACACTTCCGCCTCGATGGCCACCGATCGCCGCAGCTCCAAAGCCATACACACCGGCTCGTCACCGAGGGGCTCAGCCAAACCATCACCGGCTAGGTCGGCGATGGTGCGTGCCACGCGCCGGATGCGATCCAGACCGCGTGCAGTGATGGAGCCTCGCCGCAGCAGCCCGTCAACCAACGACAGGGCGCCCGGTGTCAGCCGCGCCCAGCGATCCAGTTCACCGGCCGCCATTGCGGCGTTGGTATCGAACCCTCGCTCGACCGCTCTGAGCCTGGCAGTGGCCACTGAATCGCGCACGTCGGCGGTGGAGCGCCCCGGTGGGCCAAGCAACGAGTCGACGTCGGGGCGACGTACCTCCAACCGAAGATCGATACGGTCCAGCAGCGGACCGGAGAGCCGGCGCGCATAGCGATAGCGCAACGCCTCCGTGCAGGAACACGACGGCTCATCGGGTAGGCGGAAACCGGCGTCGTGGCTCCGGGCCCATCCACAAGGACAGGGATTGGTGGCAGCCACCAGTTGGAAGCGGGCGGGCAACGTGACAGCCCCGCGGGCCCGGGCCACCCGCACTACACCCTCCTCCAAAGGCTGACGCAACGAGTCGAGCACCCCGGGCGGAAACTCCCCGAGCTCATCCAGGAACAACACCCCGCGATGGGCCAACGACAACTCGCCGGGCCGCATGGCCAGCGACCCTCCCCCGATGAGTGCCACCATCGAACTGCTGTGGTGGGGGGCACGGAACGGTGGCCGTCGAGGCGGGCCGTCACCGTGTGACAACCCTGCTGCCGAGAGCACCCGCAACACCTCCAGTGCGTGGTGGCGTCCGAGATCCGGCATGAGGCCAGGAAGGCGCTGGGCCAGCATCGTCTTTCCTGCCCCCGGCGGCCCCGCCAACAGCAGATGATGGCCGCCGGCGGCCGCCACTTGGAGCGCAAACCGGGCCGATTCCTGGCCCCGTACATCGGCCAGATCAGGCACATGGCGGACTGAGCAGCGCTGGTCAGGCGGCGCTGACGAGGCGGGCCAGGGGGACAAACCCTCCAGCGCTTCAACTAATTCGCGCAGCGTGCGCACTGAGTGCACAACACCCTTACCCACCGCCCGAGCATCGTGCTCGCACGGTGCCGGTACCACCACCTCGCGGGCGGTGAGGGCATCCACCAGAGGCACCACTCCCGGTATACGCCGTACGGTTCCGTCCAAGCCCAACTCGCCTAGGAACGCCATACCTTCCACCCGACTGGCGGGCAACTCACCATTGGCCACCAACACGCCGACGGCGATGGGCAGATCCAGAGACGAACCTCCTTTGCGAATATCGGCCGGGGCCAGGTTGACGGTGATGCGCTTCAGCGGCCACCCCAGCCCACTCGACAGCAGCGCCGCCCGGACCCGGTCACGCGACTCACGACAGGCTGCGTCGGGCAAACCCACCACGGTGAACATGGGCAGGCCAGCAGAAACATGTACCTCCACGACAACGGCCTGACCGTCGACGCCGAGCAGGGTGGCAGCGGAAACGGACGCAATCACGGTGACTCCTCAATGGCAGATGGAAAACTGCGAGGAGCACCATCGGATTGAGGGTGCACGAGCTGCGACAGGTCAAACATTACCCACGGGGGTGTGACAAGAAATCGCTGTGACAAGAAAAGCTAGTGAACGAACTCGACATCAATCCCCAGTTGGCTGTACGTACCCGCGGCGCGCCGATCACGACTGAGGAGCGGCAAACGAGCGGAGCGCGCCGCAAGAGCGACGAGACCGTCGTATATGGCCCCTCCTGCGATCGACAAACCGCTGATTTCTTCGATGAAGGCCCGATGCTCTACGTCGCTCACGAAGACACTGTCCGCCAGATTTTCCCGAAGCAGGATCAGAATCTCGGCCGACGATCGTCGCTGCGGCGGCGGCAGCCGTGTGAGTACCGAATACGTCTCGAACCAGGCGTGACCCGCCAAACCCGGCTTGCGTTTGCCAACCGCTGCGATCACATCGCCATTGGCAATGTGATCAGCCAGACAGAGCGCAACTGCGGCACTGGTGTCCAGAAGAACTATTCCGCTCACCGCTGAACTTCGCGTCGGAGACGATCAACCATGTCGTCGTCGATGGGATGCCCGCTGGCGGGGATAACCAAAAATCGCCCACGACGTTCAAGACCCTCTCCCGGCGCCACCTCGATCCGAACTCCAGCACCATCAAGTTCAACCCGAAGCTCGGCGCCAGGGATGAGACCTGCTTGCTCGCGTAGTGCCTTCGGTATAACCACACGGCCTGCCGAATCGATGGTGGTAATCATGGGAGAAATATACCATTGCAATGGTAGCGAGTTGCCATATGCCTGAACCCCGACGCGTTCAGCCGATCTCGCCTCCGAGGTAACTGGCTTCGAGGAGATCCCTACGGGCCAGCAACTCAACTGCGGTGCCCTCAAGCACCAGGTCGCCGTGATTGAGGACGTAGCCGCGATCAGCGATGGACAGTGCCATGTGCACATGCTGTTCCACGATGAGGACGCAGGTCCCCGTTTCGTCGGCAATACGCCGCACAATTGGAATCATGCGCTCGACGATGATGGGAGCGAGTCCCATACTCATTTCGTCGATGAGCAGCGCCTTGGGCTCAGCCACCAGCGCCCTGGCCATCGCCAGCATCTGCTGCTCACCACCAGACAGTAGGCCGGCCTGGCGGCTTCGAATTGGCGCCAACGCCGGAAACAATTCCATCGCCCGCTCCATGGCCAGCTTCTGACCGGCACGTGGACCGGTGAGGCCGAGCTTCAGATTTTCAGCAACCGTGAGGTCGAAAAACAATGAGCGATCTTCGGCCACATGGGCCAGACCCCGTCGGGCCACGAGATGAGCCCGGCCCGCCACCACGGGAGCACCAAACACCTCCACCGAGCCTGATACCGGGCGCAGAAGCCCTGAAATGGTGAGCAATGTGGTGGTTTTCCCGGCTCCATTGGGGCCGAGAAGCGCCACGATCTCACCCCGTTTCACATGCAGGTTGAGGTCTCTCACCACCGGGATCCCGCCGTAACCAGCAGACAGACCGTTGACTGATATCAGTGTCTCGGCGGGCGCTTCGACGATGGTCATGAGTGAGCCCTCTCGGCTGCAACTCGGCCCTCTTCGGCCTGGGACTCTCCGGCCTCACCGAGATAGGCCCCGATGACAGCAGGATTCGATCGAATCTCACTGGGAGTGCCTTCGGCAATGATGCGTCCGAAGTCGAGGACATAGATGTAATCACACACGTTGAGAACTAGTCCCATGTCGTGGTCGATGAGGAACACGGAGATGTCACGTTCCAAGAAGTCACGGAGATGCGTGCCTAATACTTGGCTTTCCACCGTGTCCAACCCGGCGGCTGGCTCATCCAACAATACCAATTTGGGACGATTGGCCAATGCCCGGGCCACACTCACGAGTTTACGTTGGCCATGAGACAGATCCAGCGTCAGGCGATGTCGGAGATCTCCCAATTGCATCGTTTGCAGGGCCCATTCAGCCTGCTCATGAGCTGCTGAGCGCCGATTAGGACGCACCAAATCCGCAAGTACGCCGTGCCATGTGGGCCGCTCGGCAGGAACCAGGAGATTGTCGAGCACCGTGAGGTCGTCGAATAGCTCCAATGATTGAAACGTACGCGTGAGGCCAGCCTCGGCTCGCTTGGCCGGTGACAGCGAGTTGATGTCGCGGCCGCCGAACAACACCCGTCCCGACGACGGGGCAGTAAAACCAGTGATGGCATCAATGAACGTTGTTTTGCCAGCACCATTGGGACCGATAAGACCTACCACCTTGCCCGGTTCTACCTTGAGGTTCACCTCGTCATTGGCGTGCAACCCGCCGTAAGTGACGGTGAGGTCTTCGGTCTCGAGTAATGCGACCATGTTCAAACCCCCTGTTCCACGAGCTCGGCAGCGGGCAGCGGGGGCGCAGCCTGGGTGGTGGACGGTGCACTGAGGAGAGACTGAGCAACCGTAACGGGAGCCCCTTGTCGGATGGCACGTTTGGCCATGGCTCCGCGCCACGCCTCCACCACAATTCCACGTATGAACAGCCCCAGCGCAGGCACCATGAGCAAGAACCAGTTCCGAAACTCGGTGGCCTTGTTCCACAGCAGCAGCGTGACAGGCACCATGGCCACCACCGCTCCAGGACCCACCCGTTTGATGGCAGTGATCCATTGCGGCCCGCGTGCCGATCGCAACCACCGCCCGAGGTATTGCAACGCCGGTTGAACGGTGGGCGCTATACCGGCCGGATTACGGATGGCGGTGAAGATCATCGCCGCGCCTCCAATGATGCTGGAATAACTCAGAACACCCGCATAGTGATGATTGCCGAGCACGGTGATGAGTCCATTGGCAAACAGCAGGCCACCCACGATGGCCCCATTGACCGAGGTGATGCCACCCAGGTAACCGAAGGCCAGGATGGCCAGGCTGAACCCGAACACCCAGTTGGCGGAGCTCACGGTGACCTGTTGAAACGCCGACATCACTCCGGCCACACCGGCAATGGCCGACGCCAATGCAAAGGCCAGCAATTTCGTACGCAGCACATCCACACCCGCAGCAGCCGCAGCCCGTTCATTGGCCCGTACGGCCAGAAAGCGTCGACCCGTGCCGCTACGACGCAAATTGGATACCGCCACCGACAGCAGACACAGCACCACCACACAGAAGATGGTGAAACGAGGGTTGTCGTTGAGTCCGCTCCTACCCACCGATTTCAGCTGAATGCCAAAGAACGTAGGGTCGCTTACCACTGCATTGGAGCCGGCTTGGAGACCCGTAAACTTCTCGTTTTCGAAGTAGAGGGTTTGCAACGACACGGCGGCGGCAATGGTGACCACGGCCAACTGCACGCCGCGTATGCGCAGCGCCGGCAAGCCCAACAGCATCCCTACCACTACTGCCGCAGCGATACCGATGACGGCCGCAATGGGCCATGGCAGGTGCGGGCCACTGACCGCAAACGGCTGCAGTGCCGACACTTTCCCATCCGCCATCATGCGGGCCATGAGGAACGCCGCCACTCCAGCAATGGACATCTGGGCTACAGAGATTTGGCCTACGTAGCCGGTGAGCACCACATAGCTCAGCATCACCATGGCGGCGATGAGACTGGTGGTGAGGGGAAGTGCCCATTTGGTGCCCTGAAAGCGGAACGCAAACACGATGGCCACTCCACCCCAGATGAGGCAGTGCTGCCATACTCGCTTGGGATAGGGCGACAGCGGCAGCTTCTTTTCTTCCACTGTGCCGCGGATGGGCAGCGACTTGCCCCGTAGGAACAGCACCACCACAATCACCAGTAGCGGCAATGCGTCGCGACCGGGGCTCTGCATCCACAGCGGGTACCACTTGTGCGATGGCAACCATGTGGTGGTGAACGTCTGCAACATGCCTATTCCGAGACCACCAGCTACGGCGAGTGGAATGGATGACAGACGTCCGATGAGGGCGGCGCCGAGGGCGGCAATCACCAATGTAGAAAACTTCACGGGATTCATGGCACCAGTGATTGAGCCCACGAGGATACCTGCGAGTCCGGCCACCCCGGAGGAGATGACCCAATTGGAAAGGGCCAATCGGTCAGGCGAGTAGCCGAGCAGCACTGCACCCTTTTCGTTGCCGGCCGCAGCACGAGTGGCGAGGCCGAAGCGAGTGAAGCGATAGAGCATCCAGAGTCCGAAGCCGAGCACCACCGAGATCACAGCTAGCCAGAACGACTCACGGGCCAGCGGCTTACCGAGACCCAAGAAGTTGTTGTAGAGGCCCTTGGGAAGCACCACCAAGGGCTGCGGG
>JANYHQ010000571.1 GCA_025358985.1 Acidimicrobiales bacterium | reverse complement strand
CGACCGGGCGGCCACCGCCGCCACACCAATGCTGGAGCGGGCCATACATCTCGCCGGGTCCTTCGGCGACACCGTAGGCGAGCGGGCTTCGCACTTCGGTGAGGTGGTGGCCGAGCGGGCCTCGTCGGTGATGCCCTCGCATTGACCCCCGCCTCGATTCCAACCGGTCGCGACACCTGGCGCGGTGGCTGCGATACCTGGCGCGCCAACGCAGTGTCGCGACCACCGTTCCCAGTGTCGCGACCAACGAGGGCGTGAAGGGCAGCGGGCTCAGGCCGCAGCAGGATTGGCCGTAACCGTGGCCGACAGACCCAACTGCCCACGGCGGCGCAAATTCATGAGGCCCCACACACCAGCCAGTACTGCCGCCACCGATCCCAGGCCCAGCCCGTACCGGGCCCCGAGGTGCTGCGACACGTACCCCAGGATGGGACCCCCAATGGGGGTACTTCCGAGTAGCAGCATCGTTTGGAGTGAAAGAACGCGCCCCCTCATCATGGGGTCTGCACGAAGTTGCACGATGGCCGTGGAGGACGTCATGAACCACACACTGGACAGCCCCACGAATCCGCCCACGATAAATGCAGCCGGCTGGTTGGGGGCTACCGCCAGTACGGCCATAGCTACCCCAAACGCCACCCCCGATCTACATACCGTACGCACACTTATGGTTTTGCGACGGGCCGTGGCCAGTGCCGCCGCCAGCGAGCCGATACTGAGTACGGACATCAGCAGCGTGAACGTATTGGTGCGTCCGGCGAGATCTCGTGTGGCAAACAGGGGCAGCACCGTTTGGAAGTTGAACGAGAAGGTGCCAATGACGGCCATCATCATCAGCGGCACAAACAACTCCGGAAGACTGCGCGCATACTGAATGCCTTCTCGTACCTGGCCCTTGCCCTTGGGAGTTTTGACCGCCTTACGATTTTGGGTGGGGTCCATACGCCAGTATCCGTAGAGCACGGCGAGATACGACAGGCCATCAAGCAGGAATGCCCAACTGAACCCGAACATGGTCACCAACAAGCCGGCCAGCGCGGGGCCCACGACACGAGCACCGGTCATCAGCGCCGTGTTCAGGCTCACCGCGTTGGTGATGTTGGCTTCTGGCACCATCTCCACCACGAACGAGCGGCGAGCGGGATTGTCGAAGGCGGTGGCAAATCCACCGGCCATGGCCACTACATAGATGGCCAGTACCGGCGGGCGATCCAGCGAAGCCAGTGCCGCCAGGCAAAACGATTGGAACATGGCAAACACCTGCACTCGCAGCAGCAGCTTGCGTTTGTCGGAGCGGTCCGCCACCAAACCGGCAAAGGCGCCGAACAGCAGTACCGGGCCAAATTGGGCTGCCGACAAGAGGCCCAGTTTGACCCCACTGCCAGTCAGCTTCAACACCAGCAACGTCTGGGCCACCAAAGTGAGCCAGTTGCCGATCTGCGATACGAACTGACCCCAGAAGAACAATCGAAAATTGCGGACATGCAGCGATGTGAACATCAACGAACAACGTAGCGCATATCCTTAGCTACGCTAAGGGTTTGTGGTCAGCCTGCTCAGACGCTTACCCGAGCCACGATCTCGCCATGGGGGACGATGAACACCGCATCAGGGTCGAGGGCCCAGGCTCGCCACCCCTCGGCCATGTCGGCCAGGTCCGCAGTGGTGGCCAATCCGTATTCCAGGGCCTGTATGGCCAGGCCCGAGGAGGTCACCCGTTCGGCCCACAGCGACGCCCACCACTGTCGATCGCCAGTGGTGCAATACGTCCAGGTGGACGTGGTGTACTCAGCGTTGTCAAGCCCGGCCTGCCTGGCCCATCGCAGCAGATGTCTACCGGCGTTTGCCTCGGCACCGTTACGTTTGGTCACAGCCAGATAGAGCGCTCGCCAGTGCTCCATACGCTCGTCGCCGCCGGACCAGATCATGCCGGCATAGTCAGCGTCTCGTGCTGCCACCAACCCACCCGGTTGAACCAACGAACTTATTGCCGCCAACGCTGCCACCGGCTCGCGCAGATGCTGCAGTACCTGGTGCGCGTGCACCACTTGGAACTGCCGACGCCCAGTCTCTGGCCGAGAATTGAGAGTACGGAAGTCAGCCGCCGCAAACGACACCGACAGGGCCGCCGCATCGGCCACACCCGCCCCATAGGTCACCGCTTCGGCCACCACCGCCTCAGAAACATCCACGCCGAGCACCGCACCCGGGGCCACTCGGCGGGCCAGATCCACCGTCAAGGTCCCCGGTCCGCAGCCCACGTCCAACACTGTCATGCCCGGCTTCAGATATCTGAGTAGATACGCCGCCGAGTTGTGCGCCGTGCGCCAGCGATGGGAGCGCAATACTGCGTCGGCGTGACCGTGTGTGTACCTATCTTCTGACATCTCGTGAACCTTCCACTTCATGTGTCTCACAATGCAAGACGACTTTCCTAGTATTTGAGACAGTCTATCCGTTGATGACTTGTTGTCCTACGAGTTTCATCTGCACCGCGAAGAACGTGTCCCGGTCGTGGATCAGGTTGGTGAACTGCCCGAACAGCTCGAAGCTCACATGGCCGAACAGTTGCGTCCAAGCCGCCAACCCGCGCAACATCACGGCGGCGGGGATGTCCATTCCCGAGAGGGAGTTGAGTCCGATCAGATCCTTGCGCACCGGTGCCGGCACGGCGCCACCAGTGTTGGTGATTGCGCCGCACTCCATCCCGTGGTGGAGCAAACTCACCAGCGTCAAGGTGGTTCTCGATGCAGGGTCCACTGTGTCCTGAGGTGCGTGATAGCCGGGCACCGGGCTGCCAAAGATCAATGCGTATTCATGGGAGTTGGCAATTGCCCATCCTCGCACCCCTCGACACAGAGCCATCCAACGACCGGCAATGTCGCTTCGCCTGCGCCCTGCATCGGCGCGCTCCACTTCGGCACCCAACGCATTGTAGGCATCCACGATCAGCGCCGTCAGCAATTCATCGCGACTGGGGAAGTAGCGGTAAATGGCTGACGACACCATGCCCGCCTCGCGCGCCACCGCGCGTAGTGACAATGCCGCAGAACCTGATTCGGCGAGATGGCGTCTCCCTATCGACTTCAGTTCAGCCAGTACGTCTGCCCGGGCCTGTTCCCGCGCAGTTCGGGGTATGGAGGCAGCCGAAAGTGTTGTCATACCTGAATTGTGACAGATGCCCGGTTGTTTGAGAGAGCACTGCTCTTGACTTGTTCGGCTTCACCGATCATCCTGTCTAGCGAGAGCACTGCTCTCCCATTGCAAGCAATCACAGGAGTTCACCATGACCAACGAAATGCGCTACCTCCAGCCCGGCTGGTTCACTCGCAACATCTTCAACCGCCTCATCGGCCGTCTCGCCAAGTTCGGTGTGAGCATGCGAGGCAGCCGAGTGCTCTTCGTCAAGGGTCGCAAGACGGGTGTACTACACAGCGTCCCCGTGAATCCGCTTACCCTCGATGGCCATCGGTACCTCGTGTCTCCCCGTGGCAACACGCAATGGTCACGCAACCTTCGCGCCTCAGGTGTCGGCGAGTTGCAGATCGGCCGTCGTCGCGAGGCGTTCAGCGCTGAGGAAATCATCAAGCACGAGGACAAGACCGATATTCTGCGCGCATATCTCCGTGCATTTAAAGCAGAGGTGGGGGTGTTCTTCGAGGGTATCGACGCCAACGCATCCGACGATGACATCAGTCGTATCGCACCTGGGTACCCGGTATTCGAGATCCATGCGCCGTCCCTACGCTCAGCCGCCTGACAGAGTTGACCCCAGGCCACTAGATTGAGTTGATGCAAACTTCGGCCAGGACACCCACCGCCACCACCGTGCTCGTGGCCATCCTCGGTGGTGCAGGGGCTGCTCATATCTTGGCCCCAGGCAACTTCGACCCCATCGTGCCGTCGTGGATGCCGGGCGCCGCACGCACCACCACCTATGTCAGCGGCGTGGTCGAACTGGGCGTGGCTGCATTGGTGGCTCATCCGCGCACACGGCGCATTGGTGGCCTTCTGGCCCTGGCCACCTTCATCGGGATCTATCCGGCCAATATCCAAGCCGCACTCGATGGCGGCATGAAGGGCCTACATCCTCCGCTGGACTCGGCGGCGGTGGCGTGGCTACGCCTTCCGCTTCAGTTCCCCTTGTTCTGGTTGGCCTGGCGAGTATCTCGATCCGCAGCGGGGTAATCGGCAGTCACGCCACCGCCGCTGGAGCGCAACTTCACCCGGTGCTTGGACTCTTGATCGGTCTTGATCTTCACTCGCGTGTCACCTCCACTGGACGACGCATCTA
>JANYHQ010000568.1 GCA_025358985.1 Acidimicrobiales bacterium | reverse complement strand
CAAATGCCCGAGCCCAAGTACGTCATCTCCATGGGCAGCTGCGCCAACTGCGGCGGCCCGTACTGGGACAGCTATTCCGTCACCAAGGGTGTGGATCAAATCATTCCGGTGGATGTCTATGTTCCCGGATGCCCGCCTCGTCCGGAAGCGCTTCTCGAAGGAATCGTGTTGCTCCAAGAGCGTATTCAAAACGAGGACATGGCCGAGAAGTGGCGGGGCGAGCCCCTCATCGTTTCTTGAGTGAGAGGCGGCAGTAATGTCAACAATCGTGTCCGTCGATGTCGCGCCTGCAACCGTCTCTACAGCCAACAGTTCCACCACCGACGCCGTCGCCCAGCGACTCCTCGACCTGTTTGTGGGTGAACTCGGCGGCCGGTCACTCACCACCGAAATTCAGCGCCACGAGATCCATGTCCGAGTGGCTCTGGCCGATTGGGTAAATGCTTGCAGGGCAGCCAAGCGGATTGGCTTCGACTACTTCTGCTTTTTGTCTGGACTCGACTGGCTCAACAATCCGGATCAAACCACCCGCTACGAAAACGTATGGGGCACGGTGGAAGAGGATGAACCGGCTGCGGATGGCGCCGAGCCGGTCGAAGTAGTCGAGGTGGAGCCGGTGGCGGTGGCCACCGAGCCCTCCGGGCCGCGCACAGGGCTCGGCGGTGGCGATACCCGGTTCCAGGTATTTGCCCGCTTCGTCAGCTCACGCGAACACCGCGGCATCATCATGAAGGCCGATCTGGACGACTCCAACCCCACCGTGCCCACCATCGTCGGCGTCTACGCCGGTGCCAATTGGCATGAACGCGAGGCCTGGGAGATGTACGGCTTCTGGTTCGAGGGCCACCCCGCGTTGACGCACCTATATCTCCCCGGCTCATTCGAGGGATATCCGCTACGCAAAGACTTTCCTCTGCTGGCCCGAGAGGTGAAGCCGTGGCCCGGTCTCACCAACGTGGAACCCATCTCGGGTGAGAGCACTACCGCCGAATCAGTCGAAGAAGGAGCTGCCACCACATGACCGCAATCATCAATCCCCCCATCATCAATCCCCCAGCGGCCGGCACGGAAACCACCTTCAACCCATCCAACCCGGACCACATGAAGCAGGCCGCGTACATCGCCGGCCAAGCCGCTGACATGCGCGTCAACGTGGAACTCGAGACGGGTGGCATGACTGTCAACCTCGGTCCTCAGCACCCGGCCACGCACGGCACGCTACGTATCGTGGCCCGCCTTGATGGCGAACAGGTCATCAGTGCCGATCCGGTCATGGGCTACATGCATCGGGGTTACGAGAAGCTCACCGAAGTCCGCACGTATCCGCAGATCACCACCCTGGTGAATCGCATTGATTGGTTGGGCAGTTTCGCCAACGAGGTCCCCTTCATCGGAGCAGCTGAGCAGCTCATGGGAGTGGAGGCCCCCCAACGGGCCCAGTGGATCCGTACCGCCCTCTGCGAAATGGCCCGTATCGCCCACCTCACCCTGTTCCTCGGTGACCTCGGAGCGCAACTTGGTGCGGTCACCCCGGTGTTCTTTGCCTTCCGCGATCGCGAGCACGTACTCAATCAGATCGAGGCGGCAACCGGCGGGCGGTTCCACCCCAACTACAACCGACTCGGAGGTCTGAAAGAGGACCTCCCCAAGGGTTGGGTGGTGGAGACCAAGGCCGTCATGACCAAGGTCCGAGACTTCTGCGATTTGTTGGAAGAGTTGCTGTTCGGCAACTTGGTGTTCCAGCAGCGCACCCGCGGTATCGGTCTCATCCCCGCCGAAAAGGCCATGGAATATGGGCTTTCTGGGGCAAACGCTCGCGCATCGGGTGTGGACTGGGATCTCCGTCGAGACCAGGAGAGCCCACTGGCGTGGTCCATGCTCGACTGGAAAGTGTGGACTCACCCCGACTCAGATTCATATGCGCGCTGTTGGGTTCGTTTACAGGAAACTCGTGAAGCCACCAAGATCGTGGACCAGGTGCTCGATGGGCTGCCCGCCGGGCCCATCATGGCCAAGGTGCCTCGCATCATCAAGGTGCCTGCCGGTGAAACCTACGTCAGCGCCGAGAACCCGCTTGGAGAAATGGGGTACTACGTGGTGAGTCAGGGCGGACTGGGGCCGTTCCGGGTCAAGATCCGTACACCTAGCTTCAACAACATCTCCATCATGCCGTGGGTGCTCAAGGGTGTATACGTGCCGGACATCGTCACCATCCTGGCCAGCCTGTACTTCATTCTCGGCGACATCGACCGCTGACGAATCGCTGACTTTCATGCTTGCTTTCACCATCCCCTATTGGGGACAAACCATCATCAAGATGCTCGCCGTGCTCGTGGTGATCCCCGTGGGCGGACTGCTCGTGGGCTACATGTTCCTACTCAAGATGATGGCGCATATGCAGAGCCGTTTGGGTCCCATGGAGCCGGGAGGTTTCCACGGCTGGTTCCAGAACATCGGCGACGCCGTGAAGTTCATCCAGAAAGAGGACACCATCCCCGGCAAAGCCGACAAATGGGTGTTCTCGCTGGCGCCATATGTGGTGGTGATGTCCACATTCCTGCTGTACCTGGTGATACCCGCCGGGCCAGATCTGGTGATTTCCAACCTGGCTGCGGGTGTGTTCTACGCCTTGGCAGTTGGATCAATCAGTGTGCTCGGCATCCTCATGGCTGGGTGGGGATCGGCCAACAAGTACTCCCTTATGGGCTCGCTACGTGCCGCCGGCCAACTCATTGCTTATGAACTGCCCCTGGTACTGGCCGTCATTGGCGTAGTCATTCAGGCCGGCACCATGAGCCTGCCCGGTATCGTCAACTCTCAACGCCACTTCGAAGTGTTCGGTCGCAACATCGGTGGGATGCCGTTTATCGCCACCCAATTCGTGGGGTTCGCCATCTTCATGATCGCCGCCCAAGCCGAACTCACGCAGGCTCCGTTCGACATGCCGGTGGCTGAGTCCGAACTTGTCACCGGATACATGACCGAGTACTCCGGTTTCCGGTTCCTGTCGTTTTTCTTGGGGGAGGTGGCGTCCGCCTTTGCCCTGGCCGCCATTGCCGCCACGCTGTTCCTGGGTGGCTGGTACGTGCCCATGCCCACCTGGTTCCATGACAACTTTGCCAACATCGCTGGCCCGGTGGTGTTGCTCACCAAGAT
>JANYHQ010000557.1 GCA_025358985.1 Acidimicrobiales bacterium | reverse complement strand
GCCTATGTGGCGGAGGGCGCCAAGCTGCCGACCGAGACCCAGGAGGGGCGCTATTTCGACCGCCTCTTGCAGGCATATCCGATCCACCCGGAAGTCTTCGACCGGCTCTACGAGGACTGGACGACCATCGACGGCTTCCAGCGAACACGAGGCGTGCTCAAGCTGATGGCCAAGGTCATCTACCGGCTCTGGAAAGACGACAACAAGGACCTGATGATCCTTCCAGGAAGCTTGCCGCTCTACGACGGAGGCTCGCGCAATGAACTCACCTACTACCTGCCCGCGGGCTGGGACCCGGTGGTGGAGAAGGACATCGACGGGGATCGTGCTGAGACGACCGAGTTGGAAAACAAGGAGCCGCGCTTCGGTGCGGTGAACGCAGCTCGCCGTGTGGCTCGCACGATCTTTCTGGGGAGCGCTCCCTCGTCGGTGGCGACCAAGACGGGAAACCGTGGGCTCGATCGAGCCCGCATTCTGCTTGGCTGCTTTCAGCCGGGGCAGACCTCAGCAACGTACAGCGATGCCCTCAACCGGCTGGCCGATCGACTGCACTATCTCAATGCCTCCGGCGATAAGGCGCAGGACGCGACACGCTACTGGTTCGACACCCGCGCGAATCTGCGGCGTGAGATGGAGGACCGGAAGAAGCGGTTCGATGACAAGAATGAAGTGCGCGCCAAGATGGCCGAGGTGCTCAAGAAGCTCGGTGCGGGCGCCACGCTGTTCGATGGCGTTCACATCTTCACGTCGCACAACGACGTGCCTGATGACACAGCGCTCCGTCTCGTCGTTCTCTCTCCGGACCACTTCTACACTCGTGAAGAGCCGAGAATGGCCTTCGATGCCGTGCTGGACTACGTCCGCAACAACGGCACCAAGCCGCGCTACCGGGGCAACCGTCTCATCTTCCTGTCGCCCGATCACGGTTCACTTGCGAGGCTGCGGGACTGCATTCGGGTTGCCCTCGCGTGGGGATCGATCGTCGATGATGTTGGCGCTGGTCGACTGAACATCGATCAGCTCCAGAGTAAGCAAGCCGACAAGGAACTGGAGAGCGCCGAGGCGGTTCTCCCGCGAGTCGCTCGTGAATGTTACAAGTGGCTCCTCTGCCCAGTTCAGCATTCACCCACGGAGGGTAAGCCCTCGGTCGAGGCGTTCCCTTTGAATACGAGCGGCTCCGCTCTCAACGGCGAGATTCACCGTGTCTGCTCGGAGAACGAGCTGGTGATCTCGGCATGGTCGCCGATTCACCTCCGCACCAAGCTGAAAGAACTCTACTGGAAGGCCGACAAGACCGCCGTGGGCGCGATGGCCTTCTGGGAGGACTCCACCCGTTACCTCTACCTCTCGCGACTTCGAGATCGTGACGTACTGGCGCAGGCAATCGTCAAGGGAACGGCTACCCGCGACTTCTTCGGCACCGCCTACGGGCAACACGGCGACAGATTCGATGGGTTCAAGCTTGGCGATCACAACGTGCAGCTCGACGAGACACTTCTTCTCATCGAACCCGAGGCAGCCCAGCAATATGAGGCTGCTCGCAAGGCATCAATTCCAGCTCCTGCGCCGGGAGGAACGACGCAGACCTCTACCTCGGGCTCGAAACCTCCCGTGGCTCGCAAGACGCCGCCTCCATTTGGTTCTCCGGCCCCCGTGGGCGCACCAAAGGCCCACACCTTCATCGGCAGCGCCGATGTGAACGCCGCAACCGCCAAGATGCGCCTCGTGCAGATTGCCGAGGAGATCATCAGCGTTCTAGCCGCAGACCCGCAGGCTACCGTGACAGTCAGCGTGGAGATCAACGCGGACTTCCCGAGCGGGGTTTCCGATCAGATCAAACGAGCGGTCTCGGAGAACGCGGGCAGCCTCGGATTTAAGAACAAGACGTGGGAATGACGGGAGTGAATGCTGCTGCCGCAGGGAGGACATGTTGAAGCTCCGGAAGAAGAACGAGACGGGGAAGCCCGCGTGAGTGACATCAACGTGGACGCCGCAACCTCAGCATCCGCGCGGTCGTTGCTCGTGTCTTGGGCCAATGGCCAGGACCACTGGGTTCGAGGTGTGGTTGGCGAAGTGCTGGAGACTCGCCGGCCATTGTCCGACGAGCGCGCGACCCTCTTCTACGAAGTTTTGCTGGCCGAGAAGGAACTTTCATCGGAGCCGAAGCCGGCTGTGGCTCCCCTGGTCTGGGATGAAGGGGCACCGGAGAAGGCTGAGCCTCTGGTGCTCAAGGCTCTGAACGAGGTCGAAGGGGTGAACGCTCTCTGCAAGGGCCAGACACTCGCCTTCAACCCTCGCATGACCGTCGTGTTCGGAGAGAACGGTGCGGGGAAGACGGGCTACGTCCGCATCTTGAAGCGAGTGGCAGACGTTCGAACAGCAGAAGAGATCCTGCCGGACGTTCGAGGAACTGCACCTTCCAAGCCGAAGGCGGTGATCGAGTACGCGGTTGGCGCGCAGGACGCGGAACCGCTCAGGTGGGACGGAGCCAAAGGGGTCCATCCCTTGACTCGTCTCGACGTTTTCGATGCGCGAGCCGTCTACCTCCACGTGGATGACGATCTGACCTACGTCTACACGCCGAGCGACATCGCGTTGTTTCATCACGTGCACAACGCACTCGAAGCCGTGAAGGCGAAACTGGAAGCCGCTCGCCAGGCCCGTGCACCAAAGGGGAACCCCTTTCTTTCGCGCTTCACGCGCGACACCGAGGTCTACACGAAGGTCGAGGCACTCGGTCCCACAACCGACGTGGCCGAGCTTCGTAAGCTGGCAAGGGTCCCGGAGAAGGACGAAGAGGGACTCCCCGCACTGCGTGAACGAGTCGAAGCCCTTCGTTCACAGACGCCAGAGACTCGGGCAGCGCTACTCCGCACCGACCGCCAGGTCCTCCAGCGGGTTGTCGCGGCCGTGAATGCGCTTACCGCGTTTGACCGGGAAGCCTACGAGAGCGCGCGGCAGTCGCACATAGACGCCTCGAAGCGGTACAAGCTGGCCAGCGAAACGGCGTTCGAGAACGTCAACGTTCCCGGCGTCCTCGGAGAGACGTGGCAGGCCTTCGTACAGGCTGGCGAGCGTTACTTGAAAGACCTCGGCGAGAACGACTACCCGAAGGCCGATGCTCCCTGCGTCTACTGCCAGCAGCCCCTTACCGAGGCGGCGGTCGCTCTCGTTCGAAAGCTGCGCGAGTACTGCGATGGCCAACTCAAGAAAGAGGTCGAGACACACGAGGCCACCCTCAAGACGACGTGCCAAGCGGTGCTCGGCCTCGACCTGAGCGACCTTCGTTCTGCGGTGGAGAAACGAGGGCCCGACTCCCCAATAACCAAGAAGCTTGTCGAGCTTTTGGCTGCTGCCGAAGCCCTTCGATCCAGGCTCTCGGCCAAGGAATGCGTGACGGAGGATGCGAAGGCGTTGGGTTCTCTTCTTCCGGCAGCGAAGAAGGAGACGGTTGTCGAGCAAGGCGAGGTCGAACGTTTGCTTGGCGACCTCACCGCGCAAGCGGAGGCTCGCAACAAGGCGTTGGCTGTTGAGCAAGCCAAGCAGAAACTTCTTGAAGCGCGGCTCGTCCTCCGTGAAGTCCTTGCGGAGATCGAGGCGTATGTCGAGTCAACGAAGTGGGTGGAGCGCGCACAGCCCTTCGTCAAGTCGAGGATCCCACAAGTCCAGAAGTCCCTCACCGAGGTCTCGAAGACCGCTAGCGAACGCCTACTGAACCAGGACTTCGAGAGACTCTTTCGGGCGGAATGCGAGGCCCTCCGAGCACCCACGGTGAAAGTCGACTTCCCGGGAAAGAAGGGCCAACCCGCACGAAGAAAGGTGCTCATTGGGGGGCACCGCTTGAGCGCGATCTTTTCGGAGGGTGAGCAGAAGGCGCTCGCACTTGCCGACTTCCTGGCCGAAGCATCAATGAAGGGGACTTCCACCCCCGTCGTGTTCGACGATCCGGTCACGAGCCTCGACTACAAGAGGCACCTCCACGTAGCGGACCGGCTCGTGAAGATTTCTTCGCAAAGGCAGGTCGTCGTCTTCACCCACAACATCTGGTTCACGACGGAGCTGCTCTCTCGCTTCGAGAAGAACGCCGACCAATGTTCGTACTATGGGGTCGGAGCGGCCTCTGACGGGATCGGGGTGCTGTCGAAGGGCACTCACCCGAGGGCCGACACCTTCAAGACGATGAAGGGCAGACTGAACGCTCTTCTCCAGGACGCAAAGAAGCTCGAAGGAGAAACGCTCGAAGCGGTAGTCGAGCGAGGGTACGAGATTCTCCGGGGCATCTGCGAAGTGGTGGTGGAACTGGATCTCTTTCAGGGCGTCGTGCAGCGATACCAGCCGAACATCGGCATGACGAAGCTGGCCCACCTGAAGCCGCAGGCGTTGGGCCCCGCCGCTCACGTGATCGGAGAGATCTTCGAGAAGGCGTGCAGGTACATCGCTTCGCATTCGCAGCCTCTCGAAACGCTGAGCGTGCGGCCGAGCCTCCAGGACCTCCAGAAGGACTGGGACGATGTGCAGAAGGCGCGAGATGCCTACCTCGCGGCCGCGGCATGACGGCAAGCATGAGCACGACGGAAGCCATCGAGCGCTACCTCCACTCCGGGGAGTACGAGATCGGCCACCTCCAGTGGCCGGGGCAGAACATCATCGAGAAGTCGACGAACGGCCACGACGATCACGTTCGTGCCTTGGTGGCCGAGGTGAAGAAGCGCTCCAAAGCGCGATCGCATGCCCCGGTTCCGCAGATTGAGATCGCTTCGTGGACCCGCCGCAAGCTGACGCCGATGGTGCACGGGTTCTTCCCCGAGGCGGAGCGAGATATCGTGCTCCGCTTGTTCGAGAAGTCGGTGGTCTTCCTGACGAGCGACAGCATCGAGAGCGTCCTCCTCGGGCAGAGGTGGCTGCGATCAGCCTGGGATTTGGCGAACCTGTACCTCGGGACCGTGGGTGCGGAACTCCTCGGTCCCCAGGCCCCCCGTATCCTGGGCATGAGCCAAGAGACCACCTGCTACGTCTCGGCAGAATATTTCGCAGAGCGAGGGAAGATCGAGGACTTCGTCATTCACGAAGCCGCTCACATTTTCCACAGTTGCAAACGGAGAACGGTCGGTCTTCCCGAGACCAGGACGAAGGAGTGGCTCCTGCACTTGGAGTTCATGAAGCGCGAGACCTTCGCCTACTCGTGCGAGGCGTACGGATGGATCGTCGAGCGGGCGTCCAGCAAGGCCGAGCGCCTCGCCCTGGCCCAGAGGTTCGCGGCCCATGGCTTCGGGGACTGCGACGAAACCATGGACCCAAACGAGGTGAACGACATCGTCCAGGAGGCTTGCCACGCTCGAAACGGGTGGAAGGTCATCCTGAGTCGATGCGCTCCCGAAAGGCGTTCCACGAGGCGCTCCGGCGCTGCATCCGTCATCGGCGGGTGAGGTCGGCGTGTTCGTTCTCCGCTGCACCAAGAAGCTCCTCGGCCGTCTTCCTCCTCGTGCGGGAAGTGAGGGAGACGATCGGCCCAGCGACACCACGCTCGGCGAATGGACCGCTCACCTGTTCTTCATCGGCCGCCAGCAGATCGCCCTCGGCGTGAACAACAAGACGCTGCTGCCCGTGCTCCTACCGATCGCGCCCAGCAAGACCTTCATCGCGCGCTTCGTGGAAGCGGCGGGGGAGATGATGATGGCCCTTGGGATTGACCGGCAGAAGGTGCTCGCCGAGATGTCGGGCATGAACGAGTGCGTCGTCACGACGACCAACGATCGCCGAGTGCTCGGAACCATCAACGACTTCGGTCGAATGCTGGAGGTCTACCTCGATGGTCGGCCGTTGCCGGAGGTGTCGTTGCACCTGGCGGATGCGCCATGCTCGCCGATAGGAATGGAACGACCGAAGGACGTTGCTTGCGAGGCGTTCAGGCTGTCTTGCCTGCATCTCGTATAGCCATAGACTGCGCGGAAGCACGTGGCGCGCGGCTTTCCTCAGATTCCCGTCAGTCATAAGAACGTCCAAGACAAAGCGCATCAAGATCCGGGTCACGTTTACCTCGCCCACGACTGTTTCACGTTATCCGCCGAGAACCAGCCGGTTCGGGCAAAGGCTGCGGAAGCCGTCGAACGCGCCCCTCAGCGCAGGCTGAGTGCGGCTATCACGGCATCGATTGTCTCGTTCAACCCACCGTAGAACTCGCCCTGGCGAAGGTGGGGGTTGAGATTCTCCCGGAGGATGATGCTCACCTTATCGTCCGTCAGGATGCGTTCTACCGTTGTCCCGGTCTCGATACGGGACTGCTTTTCCTGGATGGCGATGACCACCAGGACGCCGTGTTCCCCGAGCTGCCAGGCCTGGAAAGTCGTCTCCGCCAGTTGCTCGATGGTCTCACCTTTCAATGTGGGGACGATTAGGGCAGCGACCTTCGCCTTGGTAGTGTCGGAGGTTCGTTCGAGCTTCCTGATCAATAGGGACCGCTGTGCATCGCTGAGGCGCTGTGCACGATCCTCAAGGCGAGTTCTCGCCGTGACTCGTGCAGAGGTTGAATCGCGACCGGAGAGGCTTGAGGGGCCGGCGGAAGGACCACAGGCCACCAACGCGCACCACAGCACGACCTCGCAACGCATCACGGCGGTACCTCGCTTCACTTCCGCAGGCCAATCCCGGACGACCATCGATTTTATGTGTTGTGTGTGTTTGCATCTGGATAGCAACTGCCGCGCGAACGCAGGCCCCCTACTTGCAGCTCTCTTTGCACGGTCGCACATCATCAGTGCATTGTTGCCGACCACGGTTACCGGATTCGTGGCATGCGTCCTTGCAGGATGACCACCCGGCTCCATTCGGGCAGCTCTCGCGGCATCGTGCCTCCGTGTCACTCAATCGGTTCGAACACGTAAAGCCCGTTTGGTCGCAGCGCA
>JANYHQ010000554.1 GCA_025358985.1 Acidimicrobiales bacterium | reverse complement strand
ACGTGATTGCAATGGATGGTGACCCTGTCGCCGGGCTTCCAGTTCCGTACCGCCGAGCCCACCCGCACCACCACACCCGAGCCATCAGAGCCCACCACGTGATAGGGCAGGGCGTGGCGGGCCCCCCACTTGCCTTCCTTGCCCAACCGGTCCAAGAACCCGAACGTGGACACCGGTTCGAAGATGGAGGTCCATACCGTGTTGAAGTTGATGGAACTGGCCATCACCGCCACATAGGCCTCATCGGGAGCAAGTTCCGGAAGTGGCACGTCTTGTACATGCAGACTCTTGCGGGGGTCCTTGTCGACAGACGCAATGCCCTCGAACATGGCTTGGTCCTCACGGCGCACCACCACGCCGCGGTAAGACTGGGGCAGTGGAAGGGCGGCCAGTTCAGCGCCGCTGACCCCCTCGAGAATGGCGTTGAGCAACGTCTGCATATTTGCAGCGTAGAAGGTGAATATTCACTATTTCCATTCAGGCCGCATGGGCGGGGTCGTACTTGGTGAGCAACCCCAGAAGTTGGTGATGTAGGGCGTGGTAGGCCGGGTTGGCCGACAATGCCTCGGCCATACGGGGCCGGGGTAGATCCACGTCGATCACCTCCACCACCGAGGGCCACGGCGGGTTGCCCATCACCACCACCATGCCGGGCAGAGGTCAACTCAGTGAACGGCGACTCTCATGGCACCAACAACGGTTGTGAGCTTTCGTGGGGATGCTCGGGCAACACGTCGAGCAGGTATCCACGACGAGGAACCGCTCGGATGCCCACTCCGGCCCCGCCCATCCGACGCCGCAGACGCGCCACCGTGACCTCCAACGTATGGGGGTCGGCATTGGCGCTGCCCCACACTTGGCGCAGTAGAGACGATCGGGCAATCACCTGTCCGGGCCGTTCCAACAGTGCTTCGAGCAGCGACCGTTCTCGATCGGACAGGTATACAGGTGCCGCGCCCTGCACACTCAAGGCAATTCCTTGGAGTGCAACTGCTACCCCAGCGATACAGAGATCACGTCGACGCAGTAGCAGCGTATCGGTAAGTACGCGTATCATGGAGCCGAGTCGGGCCCGACCGGGTTCTACCGGTTCCTTCACCCCCCACGACCTTGCTTCTTCCGAGCACACTGGGCCCACGCACACCATGGCCACCCCGGATTCGAACTTGTCCAGCACAGCATCGGTGAGACCGTGCTGTTCGACGATGACAAAGAAATTACGCACTGCAGGGGCGCTGGTGAACGTCACCGCATCAATGGACCCGTCGAGCACCCCGTCGGCCAGCCGGCGGGCGGGCAAGTCGTCCACCGGCAGGGTCCAGCGATACACCGGGATGGAGATCACATCGGCACCAAGCAAACGCAGCCTCTGGGTGAGGTCTTCTCCGTCGTCACCGTGGAGTTGTACAGCAATGCGCGCTCCATTTACGTCCTGCTCGGCAAAGAACTCCACCACGTCGATCAAGCGTTCACCCGGCGCCATCCACGTAAGATCAAGTCCTGCCGCGGCCACCGCCCCCGCCGCCTTCGGACCCCGCGCCACCACACGAGTGTAAGCCAACGCCGTCATCAGTGCGTCGTGTTGCCCCATGCTCTCGGCTGCCGACAGCCATCGCGGCCAATGCTCTGGTCAACCTGGGCTTGGACACCCACGTGGTGGAGTTTGCCGAACGGCTGATGCCGTTACAGGTGGACGAAGGAGGAGGGGCTGCCCTACGCCGTCGTATCGAGTCCCTCGGTGTGCGCGTCCATACATCGATGCGTACCAGTGAGATCGCGGCTGACGAACTCGGGGCGGTTCGCGCCATCCGCTTCGACCGTGCCGCCGACCTCGATGTAGATCTGCTGGTGTTCTCGGCTGGCATCAGGCCCCGCGACGCGTTGGCCCGGGCCTGCGACTTGGCCGTGGGTGAACGAGGAGGCATCACCGTAGACAGCGCATGCCGAACGTCGGATGCAGACATCTACGCTATTGGGGAATGTGCCCAGGCTGCGGGTCGCGTGTGGGGGCTGGTGGCTCCCGGCTACGACATGGCCAGGGTGGCCGCAGACCAAATTCTGAACGGCACCTCCACCTTCGACGGTGCCGATCTGTCCACCAAACTGAAGCTGATGGGCGTGGACGTAGCCAGCTTCGGTGATGCGTTCGGCGCCGATCCGGATGCACTGTCGCTGACATTCAGTGATCCGGTGGCCAACACCTACAAGCGACTGGTGGTGGACGTCACCGGCACCAAGGTGGTGGGTGGCATCTTGGTGGGTGATGCATCGGCGTACAACATGTTGACCGCCATGGTGCGCGGTGACATCGCCACCCCCGCCCGCTTGGACACCCTCGTACTACCCCCCGCTCTCGACGGGGCGGCGGTCTCCGTGGGCGCCGACGGAATCACCGATGGCATGGCCATGACCTCCATGGTGTGCTCGTGCAACAACGTCACCAAGGGGGCCATCTGCAACGCCATCACCGAAGGGGGGTTCACCGAGGTTGGGCAGGTGAAGCGATCCACTAAGGCCGGTGGCAGCTGTGGTGGTTGTATGCCCATGGTGACCCAGTTGTTCAAGGACGAATTGCGTAGAGCTGGGATGGCGGTGAAGGACGACATGTGCGAGCACTTCGCTTACACCCGTCAGCAACTGTTCGATATCGTACGCATACAGAGCATCACGGGCTTCAGCCAACTGCTTCGGTCTCACGGTCGTGGTCTGGGTTGTGAGATTTGTAAGCCGGCAGTGGCTTCGATGCTGGCCTCGTTGAACCAGGGACACATCCTCGACGGTGAGCAGGCCGCCCTACAAGACACGAACGATCATTTCCTGGCCAATATCCAAAAGGACGGCACCTATTCTGTGGTACCGCGTATTCCCGGTGGCGAGGTGACGCCCGCTCAACTCATCACCATCGGCGAAGTAGCTCGTGATTTTGGGTTGTACACAAAGATCACGGGTGGCCAGCGCATAGATCTGTTTGGGGCGAGGGTGGAGCAACTCCCCGCCATCTGGGAACGTTTGGTGACAGCCGGTATGGAGTCCGGTCATGCTTACGGTAAAGCGTTGCGTACCGTGAAGTCGTGTGTGGGCGCACCTGGTGCCGCTACGGCGTGCAGGACTCCACCATGTTGGCCATCCAACTGGAACTGCGATACCGGGGTCTGCGAGCTCCCCACAAGTTCAAGTCGGCAGTGTCGGGATGCGCCCGGGAGTGCGCCGAAGCGCAAAGCAAGGATTTCGGGATCATCGCCACCGAGCGGGGGTGGAACCTCTATGTGGGAGGCAACGGTGGCCAACGTCCCCAGCACGCCACCCTGCTGGCCGAGGACCTCGACACCGACACGCTCATTGGCGTGGTGGACCGCTTCTTGATGTTCTATATCCGCAGCGCCGATCGTCTGGAGCGCACCGCCACATGGCTCAACCGAATGGAAGGAGGAGTTGGCTACCTGCGCCGCGTGATCATCGATGACGAACTGGGAGTGTGTCCCGACCTCGATGCCGCCATGGCCACTCATATATCGCTGGTTACGAGTGCGAGTGGAAGGCCACCTTGGCCAGCCCGGAGCGTTTGAGCCGGTTTCGCAGCTTCGTCAATGCCGATGTACCCGATCCCACCATCGTGCACGTGCGCCAGCGTGGTCAGATCCGCCCCGCCTCCCTCGAAGAGAAACTTGTCACCATCGGGGCCCGGCGATGATCACTGAGCTCAACCAGTGGATCGATGTATGCGCCGAGCACGAACTCCTGGCCGACCGTGGGGTATGCGCCTTGGTAGGCAGCGAGGCGGTTGCGGTATTTCGTGTTTCCCCCAACGGTGCCCTGTATGCGGTGTCCAACACTGACCCGTTCACGGGGGCCTCGGTGATGTCGCGGGGCATCGTTGGATCGGTGGGAGACACCGTGAAGATCACGTCGCCGATGTTGAAGCACTCTTTTGACCTGCACACCGGAAAATCACTCGATGATACTTCCGTATGCTTGCATACGTTCATGGTGAGGATGGTGGGTGGCCGAATCGAAGTGGCCCTTGCCGAATCGCCATGATCGACGTCTTCGAAAACGACACACCACTGGATCGATACCTGGCCCAGCAAACCGACCTCACCGCCGTGGGTCGTTTCGTTCGACTCGAACGCCACGATCTCATCCCCACACAGCAGCGTTACTACCGCGATCTCATCCCGCTCACCAAACCCCAACCCGGACAGCAATACGCGTTCGCCGTTGACCTCGATTCGTGCACTGGTTGCAAGAGCTGTGTGACAGCTTGTCGCAGTCTCAACGGCCTCGATGACGACGAGGCATGGCGCACCGTGGGCCTGTTGCATCACAGCGCCACGGCAGCTCCGGCCGCCGCCCAACAACACGTCACCACTGGTTGCCATCACGGGGATCGTTGCCCATCTCGACGATCAGTGCATCGGATGTGGTTATTGCACACTCACGTGTCCCTATGAAGTGCCTCGCTACAACGCCAAGCGAGGCATCGTGCGCAAGTGCGACATGTGTGCCGGACGTTTGGCTGAAGGTGAAGCGCCTGCGTGTGTTCAGGCCTGTCCCAGCGAGGCCATCAGTATCACCATCGTGGACCAAGCAACCCTGGTGGCAGGGGCCGTACGAAGTCGCCTACTGCCGGGCGCGCCTCACTACCACATCACCTCGCCCACCACGCAGTACCGCACCACTCGCCCCGGTGTACGCGCCATGCAACCCGCCGACCTCCTGGCATTGCGACCGGCTGAAGCTCACCCGCCATTGGCCGTGATGTTGGTACTCACGCAACTGTCGGTGGGTGCGTTCATTGTGGACTTTGCACTGCAACGCTTCGTACCGGCGACAGTGGAACGAGCCCTTCAACCGTGGAACGCCGGGGTGGCACTGTTGTTGGGGTTGGTGGCCTTGTCCGCCAGCGTGTTGCATCTAGGCCGACCCCGCTACGCATATCGAGTGGTGATTGGATTCCGTCACTCCTGGCTCAGTTGCGAAGCCGTGGCATTCGGGGCATTCGCCGGCACCGCTGCGCTCTATGCCATGGCACTGTGGTGGTCATCTCTAGGCCTGCGTCACTGGTCAGTGGTTCTCGGTGCTGCGGTAGGGGTCACCGGGCTCACCGCGATGTGCTGCTCGGCCAAGATCTACGTGAGCACCAAGCGAGTGTGGTGGGCGTGGCGCTTCACCGGCCCCAAGTTCATTCTCACGGCGCTCATGTGCGGCCTGTCCACCGTCATGGTCACGTCGTCGGCAGTATCAGTGTTTGTCGGTGGCACACTGCGTTCGGCGACCGCCTCGTCCATCGGGCAGCCCCTGTGTCTGATGGTGGTGGGCTCCACCACGCTGAAGTTGCTGAGCGAAGCGGTGTTCTTGCGTCGTGGACTCAGCCACCACGGGGCAAGCATGGGGGCCATCACCACCACAGGAACCACCGACATGAGTGCGCAGGACTTACAACGAACGGCGCGGTTGCTCACCGGTGCTCTGCAACGGGTCACCCTCTGGCGATTCGCCGCCGGACTTGGTGGTGGGGTGGTGCTGCCGTTGTGGGCGTGGCTGCTGCAAGCCGGTCCATCGCCGCGAGTGGCGCTCACGGTGGCCGTTGGTGCTGTTTCTCTCGTGACGCTCAGCGCCGGAGAATTGGTGGAGCGATACCAATTCTTTCGGGCCGTGTCCGTACCTCGGATGCCAGGCCCGCCGGCGTGAGAAACGCGGTCAAGCAGGCAGTCAAACAAGCAGTGCATCAACGTCGGGGCACCCTCACCGGTGAACTGGTGAGGCGACCCGGAGGGTTCGGGTTGGGCCAGGTACCCAATCGATTGGCCCCGGACAGCACTACCTCGATGGTGTGCGGGTTCTGTTCCACCGGGTGTTCGCTGGACGTGCATTTGCGCAACGGCCAAGCCGTGAACCTCACGCCCAGTACCCACTATCCGGTGAATCGGGGCATGGCGTGCCCCAAGGGGTGGGAGGCGCTCACTCCGCTGCACGCCAGTGATCGCCTCAGCACCCCTCGGTTGCGTGATGCCTCCGGTCAAATGCGCGATGTGGATTGGCCCACTGCCACCAACGCATTCGTCGATCGCTTCAAGAGCATCCAGCAACGCCACGGCGCAGAGTCGGTGGCCTTCATCTCCACTGGTCAAATCGCCACCGAAGAGATGGCCCTATTGGGGGCGTTCGCCAAGTTCGGGATGGGCGTGGTGCACGGTGACGGCAACACCCGTCAGTGCATGGCCACTTCGGTGGTGGCGTACAAGCAAGCATTTGGTTTCGATGCTCCTCCGTATACTTACGATGACTTCGAGCAGTCCGACGTCATTGTGTTGGTGGGATCCAACTTGTGTATTGCCCACCCCATCATGTGGGAGCGCATCTGCCGCAATCAGTGTTCGCCGGAGATAATGGTGGTGGATCCCCGCGTCACCGAAACCGCCAGTGCCGCCACTCAGCACTATGCCCTTGCCCCCAAGCGCGACCTCACGCTCATGTACGGCATCGCCCATATCCTGGTGGCCAACGACTGGGTGGATCACGAATACATCGATGCTCATACCAGTGGCTACGACACGTTTGCCGCCCACGTGGCCGAGTTCAACCCTGAACGGGTAGGCGCAGCCACCGGCCTGAGTATTGAGCAATTGGAACGCTCTGCGGCCACCATCCAGGCCGGGAAGCGCGTGTCGTTCTGGTGGACCATGGGCGTCAACCAAAGTCACGAAGGAGTGCGCACCGCCCAGGCCATCATCGACCTAGCCCTCATGACCGGCAACATCGGAAGGCCCGGTATCGGTGCCAACTCCATCACCGGGCAGCGCAACGCCATGGGCTCACGGTTGTTCTCCAACACCACCAGCTTGTTCGCAGGACGCGACTTCACCAACGCCGAACATCGTGGTGATGTGGCCCACATTCTCGGCATCGACGTGTCGGTGATACCCACCCACAACAGTGCCGCATATGACCAAATCATCGACAAGATCTTGGCGGGTGAGATCAAGGGATTGTGGATCATTGCCACCAATACGGCCCACTCCTGGATTGACCAGAAGCATCTCCACGATGTGCTCGAGCGACTGGAGTTCTTGGTGGTGCAGGACATGTACGCCACCACTGAAACTGCGCAATTGGCCAACCTGGTGCTACCCGCCGCGGGGTGGGGTGAGAAAGACGGGACGTTCATCAACTCGGAGCGCCGCTTCGGTGTCATCAAACGGGTCAGCCGGGCCCCCGGTATGGCGCTTGCTGATTTCTCCATCTTCAAACTCTTGGCCCACGCGTGGGGATGTGGCGCCATGTTCGACGAGTGGCGCGATCCTGAGGCCACATTGTCGATCCTCGGTCGCCTGTCGAAGGGTTTGCCGTGTGATTTCACGGGCATCGACGGGTATCGATCCATCGACGCCGCCGGGGGCATCCAGTGGCCGTTTCCCGAGGGGTCCATGGCCGACCCCGGTTCCGAGCGAAGGTTGTTCGAAGACGGGCAGTTCCACACCCCGGACGGGCGAGCTCGCTTCATCGTTGATCACCCCCAGCCCGTGCGCGAGTCCACCAGCGATCGCTATCCGTTGATCCTGCTCACGGGCCGAGGCAGCTCCGCGCAGTGGCATACCCAAACCCGTACCGCCAAGTCCGCCATCCTCCGATCTCTGGCCCCAACCGGCTCCTACGTTGAGCTCTCACCCGTGGATGCGGCAGCCCGCCACATCACGCCTCATGAACTCGTGGACGTTGTATCGGCGCGCGGGTCGATGACCGCTCAGGCCATCATCACGGCCACCATCGCCACCGGTCAGATCTTCATCCCCATGCACGACGCCGCCACCAACAAGCTCACCTGCGCATCGTTTGATCCGCATTCGAGACAGCCGTCATACAAGCACAGTGCCGTGCAGTTGAACAAGAAGTAGTCAGCAAACGTAAACGCCGCACAACTCAGTGCCGTGCAAGTACGCAAGAGGTGAGATCGCACGGGAACCACTTCCCGCCGTAGGATCGGCGTAGGCCCACTTGGGCTGGTACTGAACCTTCGGAGGTATCTATGCCTGGATCTGTCATCGTGGCTGGCGCCCGCACCCCCATTGCCAAGATGTCCGGTGCATTGGCCGGGTTCAGTGCTGCCCAACTGGGTGGATTCGCCATAGCTGCGGCCCTCAGCCGAGCTGGCATCAGCGGTGAGCAGGTGGATCACGTCATCATGGGGCAGGTGCTGCTGGCCGGCGCCGGGCAATTGCCGGCCCGACAGGCTGCCGTGCACGGTGGGATCCCCATGAGTGTCCCGGCCACTGTGGTGAACAAAGTGTGTCTGTCCGGTCTCAATGCCATCTATCAGGCCGATCAGATGATCCAAGCCGGTGACGCTGACATCGTGGTGGCGGGCGGTCAGGAGTCCATGACCAATGCCCCGTATCTGCTGCCCAATGCCCGCGGTGGTTACCGCTTCGGTGACGCCACTTTGGTTGACTCGTTGGGCTACGACGGACTGTTCTGTGCCTTCGACCAAGTAGCCATGGGTCTTGGCACCGACCGGTACGGCAAAGGTGTCGCCGGCCTAGATCGCGCTCGCCAAGACGCCTTCAGCGCACAGTCCCACGAGCGGGCAGCGGCCGCCACCAAAGACGGTCGGTTGGCCGAAGAGATCGTGGCGGTCTCCGTGCCCCAGCGTAAGGGCGAGCCATTGCTGGTGGAGTTCGATGAGGGGGTCCGCCCCGGCACCACCGCCGAATCCCTGGGCCTGTTACGTCCCGCATTTGACCCTGGCGGTGCCATCACTGCGGGCAACGCCAGCCAGATCTCCGACGGCGCCAGTGCCCTTGTCATCATGTCCGCCGCCAAGGCTGCCGAATTGGGCGTCACCCCGCTGGGGGAAGTGGTGTCCTACGGCATGGTCGCCGGGCCCGACGCATCCCTGCTGCTCCAGCCGGCCAACGCCATCCGACATGCGATATCCAAGATCAACGCCACCGTCGACCAATTGGCACTGTTGGAGATGAACGAGGCGTTCGCATCCGTGGCCCTGGCGTCCATGGACGCCCTTGGAGTCAGTGAAGACATCGTCAACGTCAATGGTGGGGCCATTGCCATGGGACATCCCATTGGTGCGTCCGGCAATCGCCTGGCCCTCACGCTGCTGTACGAATTGGCCCGTCGGGGAGGCGGAATGGGCGCCGCCGCTCTCTGTGGGGGTGGGGGTCAAGGGGACGCGCTCATCGTGCGAACTCTCCCGTGACGCTCCCGTAACACAAGGGGAACGGTTGGGAAACAGCCAGGGCATACCGTCTCCACCATGAGTCCGGCCGACATGACGCTCAATGATCGGGAACTCGCGCTGTTGCGGGTTCTGGTCGAGTCCCGAGGGCGGGTGGTCACGCGCAGCGAACTGGCCCGCCGAGCCGGTCTTCGCCACCTTCAACCCCGCCGGGTCGATGTGTTGCTCGTCAGTGTTCGCCGGGTGGCCGGGGCTGATTATCTGCAGAACGTCCGCGGCCGGGGTTGGATGCTCACTGAACTGCGCGAGGGGCTCGTGGTTCCTCCCGCGGAATCAGCGCTCGCCACCGGCACGTGAGTCTCGCGCTGCTCGTTCCGAGTCTTCTAGCCGCCACTACCGAGTCCACCGGCCGGATCTTTCTCGACATCCTGATCGTCCTAGTGGCGGCCAAGGTGGCGGCCGAACTGGCGGAACGGGTCAACATCCCGGCCGTTGTGGGCGAGATCACCGCAGGCATTCTCATCGGTCCATCAGCATTGGGATGGGTGTCGGCCAGCGAGGTGCTTACCATTCTCGGTGAGTTGGGCGTCATCTTGTTGTTGCTCGAAGTGGGCATGCAGATGGACCTGCGTCAGCTCAAGGCGGTCGGCCGAGCTTCAATGACCGTCGCTGTCATCGGGGTCACTGTGCCATTTGCGGCCGGTTTCGCAGTGGCAGAGCTGTTCGATCTCAGCACCAATCAAGCGCTGTTCCTCAGCGCCGCCCTCACAGCCACCAGTGTGGGTATCACCGCCCGGGTGTTCGGTGACCTTCGAGCGTTGGCCACTGGCGAGGCCCGCACGGTGCTTGGAGCAGCCGTGGCCGATGATGTCATTGGACTGGTGATCCTCACCGTGGTGGTGCGCATTGTCACCGGCAGCGGCAGCGTCACCGTACTTAGTGTGCTGGCGATTCTGGCCGTGGCGGTGGCTTTCCTCGTGGTGTGTACCGGGGTGGGTACCGTGCTGGCACCCCGGCTGTTTGCCCTCATCGATCGTCACTCACGTTCCAGTGGCACCCTATTTGCACTCGGTTTGGCATTCACGCTGGGCATCGCCCAACTGGCCACCTTGGCTAAATTGGCCCCCATCGTAGGTGCGTTCGTGGCCGGATTGGCCCTTGGACGCAGCGAATCATCGGGGCGCATCCAACGTGAGCTCACTCCGGTTGGTCACCTGTTCATCCCGGTGTTCTTTCTCGAAATTGGTATCAACACGGACGTAAAGCAATATGCCAAACCGGCAGTTCTGGGGCTAGCGGCGGCACTCATAGCGGTGGCCATCGTCGGCAAGGTGGTGGCTGGCATCGGCGCATGGGGCACCCCCACCAACAAGCTGCTGATTGGCCTTGGGATGATTCCCCGGGGTGAGGTGGGGCTCATTTTCGCCAGTATTGGCCTGCGTGAAGGCATTCTCACTGGCAATCTCTATGCCGCCATTCTGATGATGGTCTTGGTCACCACGCTCATCACACCTCCACTCCTATCGTTTCAGTATGGACGCGTGCGACGAGGTCGCGCTGCCCATGTTGGCGCCGTGGCGGAACGTCCTGCCGGTGGGTGGTTAGGGGTCATGGAGCACGACACTGTGGATCTGGCGGCTCGTCCACCCGATGACATGGTGTTGCCCTTGGCTTTGGAGGCGGCTGTGTTGATGACCCGCCATACACCGGGGCCGGCGTTGTTGGATTGGCTCATTCCGCTCAGTGATCCGTCCTCCACTCCGTCAGTTCTGGTGTGGACACCGCAGTCAGTAGGCCTGCTGCAAGAGGTGTTGGAGAAGGGCAATGACCGGTCGTGGCGATTCTTGGAAACCACCACGGTGCTGGAGCGTTCTATGCCCGAGTTGGCCGAGACTCTTCGGCGGCGCCGCCTATATCCGGTGCTCTTGGACCCGGGCGGCGTTCACCGCTGGCCATTGTTGGACGCAATGCGCAGGGTGGGTCATGGTGAGATCAACGAACGCGACGCCTTGGTGTCAAGTCGGTTCGCCTCTTTGGACCATCCCCAACGACTACTCCTCGCGGCCCTGTTGGTGGATGCCACCACCGACGACCCCACTCCTCTGATCACCACCCGCTCATTGCTCGATCGGTTGCATCTCCACGATGATGACGACGATGCAATAGGTCAACTCATTGCTGAACAGCAGCTCCTTCGGGCTGCGGCAGGTCGCAGCGCC
>JANYHQ010000523.1 GCA_025358985.1 Acidimicrobiales bacterium | reverse complement strand
GAGCGCCGACCGGAGGCAATGCCCAGGATTGGCGTTTTCTCACCGTCACCGACCCCGAACTGATTGCTCGATTGGGGGCGCTGTACAAGGAGGCGTTGGGGCAACTGTTTGGGGGTCACTACAAAGCGTCCAACGATCAGGTGAAGGCTGCGTTGGCGGCAGGGTCAGCTGACAAGCGCACTCAGCAAGTGGCTCGGGTGCTGCACTCCAGCGAGCATCTGGCCGAGCATTTCCACGAAGTACCCCTGTTGGTCTTTGGCTTTTCCAAGTCCAAAGAGAACCCCGGCTCTATCTGGCCGGCGCTGTGGAGCATGTGCCTGGCGGCACGAGCCGAGGGAGTGGGGTCCACCGTCACCACCGTGCTCGGTGGATTTCACCATCACGAGAGCAATGCCATCCTCGGTGTACCAGAAGGTGAAGGGTGGGTGCAGCATGCGTGCCTACCCATGGGTCACCCCACGGGACGCTGGGGAGTGCCGGATCGCAAACCGTTGGAAAAGGTGGCATTCCACGATCAGTGGGGATCCCTACCACCCTACGTCACACCATCTGCGCGCTTATGACGGTCAGCTCGCCGCCGCCGTTGGCTGCAATGGGGCGACGCTGACGCGGGCTCGGTAGTCAGATGCGCTGCTCACCGCCGAGCAGTAGGCGGCCCGTCGGCGTAGTGCCACGCCTGCGGGAGCGATGTCGACGGGTGTTGGCTTGTCTCCCAACATGGCTCCGATTGCTTCTCCCATCAACGAGAGGGCCTCGGCCCGGATCTGGGAGATGCGTGATTCCGTGACACCGAGTTCTTCGGCGAGCTCCAACATCGGGCGTTCTTCCAAGAAGTAGCCGACCACCACTCGCCGCAGACGCTGGGGCAGCAGACTCACGGCATCTCGTACGTACGCATGCAGTTCTCGGTTGGCCATGATCTCGCCAGGGTCTCCTTCGCCGTCGGCCATGGTGGCAAAGTTCAGGCCTGCGGGGCTGTCGTCCTCGGTCACGATCACATCGAGGCTCAGCACCTTGGCGCGGTGTAGATCGGCGCGCAGACGTTCTACTTCTCCAGCGTCAGCACCCAGTTTGTTGGTGAGCTCAGCCGTCGTGGGGGACCGGCCAAGGCGGGCGGCCAAGTCGTCAGAGGCGCCTTCGTAGGAACGCGCCAGCGCCCGTACGCTGCGACTGGCCCAGTCCCGAGAGCGCAGCTCATCGAGCAGGGCACCTTGGATACGACCTCTGGCGAAGGTGGAGAATTTGATTTCTCGGGCAGGATCGAAAGAGCCGACGGCTTGGGCCAAACCGCAGAGTGCAGCCGATGTCAGCTCATCTTTGGAAATATGACTGGGAACCCTCCGCAGCACATCAGCCACCATGTAGTGAACGAGCGGAAAGTGTTCGCGGGCCAGGAGATCCGGGTCCACCGAGAGCGGCCCGGGTGCTGCGGTGATGGTCATGGCACATGCTTCGGACGCCGTGACCTCTCCACCCGAGCAAGTAACGCTGTTCCTGAGACAACACGGAGCTGTCCTTGAGGAGACCTTGAGGTAATTGCCACATGTTGGAGCGATGCGACGGGATGAGGACGAAACCGTGCGAGGGTATGGGTCTGATGTCCGCGGCTCTCTGAAAGCCAGTTGTCGAACCACTGTGCACATGAATCGCCCCTTCCGTCCCCACATCAATGAGCCGAACAGCTCGCAACGCTTTGTGCCGGGCCCCGTTGTTGCGTTGGTGGCCCTGGGTGCGGTGCCGATGGTGGTTCGGCTGTTGATGTGGCACTCCGTACTCGACTTGGTGGCACTCATTGGCACGGTCGTTGCCATGTGGGCGCTTTTGATGCGGCCATGGAAGGAGGGACCCGCCAATGTGGACTTCTTGGCAGAAGCAATGAGTTTGATGGCGGCCGGGTTCGTCGTGATTGACAGTCGTGGCTGCGTGACAAAAGTGAACCGGACCTTCTGCGAACTGTTCGGCGTGGACGTTGACGTAGATGTAAAGCCGGGCACCTCCGCGTTTCCACTGTTTCTTGCCACTGGTGCGATTGGTTCCGGATCGGTGCACCCCGAGCAGGACCTACAGGAACTTCAGTTGATTCTGCGTAGTGCGGACTTCATACGGGGCGCCAACATCGAACGATGTGATGGCAAAAGTTTCGCAATGACCTCTGTTCCCTTGCGGGTAAACAGTCACCGGCTGGGTATGGCGGTGTTCTGGGACGATACACAGTGGAACCGGGAACAGCACGAGGTGAGCGAGGCTCGCCATGACGCTGAGCGGGGGCGAAGTGCAGCTTTGAGCATGGTGCGATTGGCCAGCCACGAGATTCGTGGACCAGTGCATGCGATGCTGGCCTTGGTGTATCAGTTGGGGGCCACCAATCTCGACAGTCATCAGGCAACGTTGTTGTCATCTATCCACGACGCCGGTTCCGGCTTGCGTGGTGTGGTGGACCGCATCCTGGATCTGTCCATGTTGGAATCCGGTGCGGTCATGGTTACTGCGGCGCAGATGGATCTGCGAACCACGGTGAGAGAGGTATCGGCGGTGGTGAGCGCAACCTTGGAGGCCAAGTCAGTTCGCTTTGACGCAAGCATTGCCGAGGACCTGTCCACTGAGCGCTTCGGTGACCCCGTCCGAATCAATCAGGTACTCATCAATCTGCTGGTAAATGCTGCGAAGTTCACCACCGCTGGAGTCGTTTCGCTCACGCTACGAAGGGCGCGCGACGGATGGGTGAAGTTCGTGGTGAGCGATACCGGTCCCGGGATTCCCCCCGAGGTACTCGATCAGGTGTTTCACAACGGGGAAACCCTATTCGTCCGCTCCGAAGGCGGTTCGGGATTGGGGCTGGTCATCAGCCGCCAACTCGTGGAACTGCTCGGAGGCACCATGACGGCCGCTTCTTCGACTTTGGAGGGCACAACGTTCATGGTGGATCTTCCCTTGCCAGACGCCGACTCGGTGGCGTTGGCAGGTGCCTCCCTTGATGGTGTGGATCACAATATTGGACTCGCCTCGCCCCAGACCACGGTGCATGCCCCAAGGGCGGGCGGTAACGTGGACGATCACGGGTGGCCATTGGTACTGGTGGTTGACGACTGTGCAGATGTACTGGCGGTGATGGCTCAGATGCTGCGTCTCTTGGGCGCTAGTGTGGACACCACCACGGACCCATTTGAGGCGGTGCACTGGTGTACTACGCGCCCATATGATCTCGTGGTCATCGATGCCATGATGCCAGGACTCGATGGACCCACTACGGCTCGCACCATCCGCTTGAACGAGGAAGACGTGCGGGTACCGATCCTCCTTGCCACCGGTGAAACATCAGCAACTACTCGGCAGAGATGCTCAGAGGCAGGAGTGGATGCGTATCTGGTGAAGCCGTTCTCTGCCAAGGAGCTTGGTGTGGTGGTCTCCGGGCTGGTGGGCAAA
>JANYHQ010000521.1 GCA_025358985.1 Acidimicrobiales bacterium | reverse complement strand
CGCTGGTCGGGATCAGTCGGACGACGGCCAAGTTTTGCCAGCCGGGCTCTGACGTTGTCACCGACGGATCGAAGCTGGCCGATGCTGTGTTCACCGTACGAACGTCGGGCCAAAACTCAATGACGCTCACATCGGCCACAGCAACATTCACCCTCGCCCGTTGAGTGCCAACCCAGATCTGGCCTGGCGCAACAATGCTCCCTTTGTCTAAACCGCTCGAACAAGCGAAGACGATCGACAACTCAACCCACCCGGGAGCCGAGATCACGATCCGATCGGACCCAAGCTTGGCCCCGATCTCGTCAGATCCCGGCTCTCCAAGTAACAGGGCGACGATGGCCGAGGGATCAACGGCGATCATGGGTGGCTACTCGTGCTCATTCCGGCAAGCCGTTTTTGTCGAAACCGATTACCTCGTCCGGCGTGCGTCCATCAAGGACGGGCAACGATCGAAAGCGCTCACCGAGGTCAGCGAGCGAGCGTGTCCGACCCCGACTTCGCTCCAGGACCAAACGCGCCTCCAGCGATTCGACCACGACGTCGGTGATGGAGTGACCGGTCAGTGCGGAAGGCTCCCGCGCAAGTCGATCCGCCCGGTCGCTTTTGATACTGAGAGCCATGTACCCATTCTACCAAGGGTTCCACCTAGGAGGAATGAGAGACTTTGTCTTTTCACTAGTCCCTCATCAATTGGGTTCCCGGCGGCCGCCACAGGACCGCCACAACCACTAGCCAACCCTATCTGCGTTGACAGCAGTGCTGGCATTGCATGCATGGCAACCCTCACTATTCGGGACCTCGATGACGAACTACGCTGTCGGCTACGGGTGCGCGCCGCTGGCCACGGTCGCTCGATGGAAGCAGAAGTACGGGCCATCCTGAGTGAGGCACTTGCCAAGCCGTCAGCTACAGAACGTGTCGGGACCCGAATACACCAACGCTTTGCCGATGTCGGCGGACTCGACCTTGAACAGCCCAATCGCCTCGAAGGACCGCAAGCAGCAACGCTTCCCACATGATCGTTCTTGACACCAACGTCGTGTCAGAACTGATGCGTCCCCACGCAGACACCAGCGTGATGGACTGGGTAGATCGCCAGCACGCCGGCGACCTTTGGTTGACAGCGGTGACACTTGCCGACTCCTCTACGGGATTGGCAGGTTGCCTGACGGTCGCCGCAAGGCAGATCTGGCCACCCGGCTCGACGCCATGGTCGCAGAAGACCTCGACCATCGAATTGCGGCATTCGACGCAACGGCTGCATCGCACTATGCGCATATCGTCGTAACGCGAGAGCGTGCCGGTCGCCCCATCAGCACAGCCGACGCCCAGATAGCGGCGATCTGTCGAAGCCACGGAGCGCAACTTGCAACGGGCAACATCGACGACTTCGCAGCCACCGGCATCACCATCGCCAACCCTTGAACGATCCTTGAGAGTAGTAACTGAGGTGGGTGGATTTCGTTTTGGATGGAACCGATTCAACGGTGCGGGTGTAGAGAGGTGGATGGAGGAGCGGGAGCTAGTTGCATTGGCGCGCCGTGGTGACGGTGCCGCCTTTGCCGCGCTGGTGCGGCCCCATCTCAACGCCATGCTGCGTTTGGCCACAGTGATTGGAGCGCCCCACAGCGATGCCGAAGACATTCTTCAAGAAGCTCTCACCAAGGCCTACTTCGCGCTTCGCAGCTTCGACACCGATCGCCCCTTCCGACCGTGGTTTGCCACCATCGTGGTGAATCAGACCCGCAACACGGCACGCTCGTCACAGCGTCGGCGTCGACTCATCGAGCGGGTGGCCGCGGTGGCTCCCCCCGGCGTAGTTGGTCCGGAGGAGCACGCCATGGCCCGCAGTGCGGCGGCCCACACCCGCGCACTCATCGATACCCTCGATGAACACGAGCGTCTGGTGGTCACATTGAGACAAGTGGCCGGGCTCTCCGAGGCCGAAACTGCGGAAGTGCTTGGTATTGCCTTGGGCACCGTGAAGTCCAGGAACTGGCGCGGCCTCAACCATCTTCGACAACGTCTCGCCCGCCTCACACCGGAGAAGAACTCATGACTGATCCGTTCGATCCCATCCAAGACCTCGATGCGTCGTGCGTTGCCCTCGACGCCACCCTGGCCGTCACCGCTGTACGTCTCGGCGCGTTTGCCCATCGACTGGCACCGACGGCCCGACGCCGCCGAGTGAGAACCCTGTTGGCTTCCGTGACTGTGTTGCTCATGGGAGCTAGTGGCGCAACGGCCGCAGTGGTGTCGCGAATCGTTCGGGTTGGCGGTGTGGAGATCCAACTCAACACTGAACCATCGTCGCCGCATTGGCCTGGAGAACCAGTCACTCTCGAAGAGGCACGACGTCGATTCCATGCTCGTATCCGTCTTCCTCGAACGCTGGGCCCACCACGATCGGCGTACTGGATGGTGCCGCCATCCACCGGTCAGATCACTACGGTATGGTCCACCACCGCCACATTGCCAGCCACGTCGGACCCCGCCATTGGCGCACTGCTCACCCAGTTCCGGGGTACCGCCTCTGCTGCCCCGATCATGAAGAAGGTGGCCGGGCCGGGCACCATCGTGGAACCAGTGACCATCAATGGCCATACCGGTTGGTGGTTGTCAGGAGCTGGTCATTCGGTGGCGATTGTCGACGCATCAGGGACGCGGGTTGAACCAGCCCGCCTGGCCAAGAACACGATGCTCTGGACCCAAGGCGACATCACGTTCCGACTGGAAATCAACGTCAGCCGCGACGAGGCACTGCGAATTGCCCGCACTGTGAGATAGCTACTTGGTGGTGTCGGCGGGCGACAGTAGGTACTCCACCAGCGCGCTTACTTCTGCAGGAGAGACCGCGAGCGTGGGCATTGCTCCCATGCCTTGACTGGCGAACCCAGCGACAATGAACGAGTCCGGACTGGTGATGGATCTCCGGACGTAGTCGCGGGCGTTGACCCCGGGCTGACGCGACGCCGCAACGCGGGGCAGGTTGGCCAGGTTGGGGCCAACCGCCACCCTGGCAATCGATGACGGACCGTTGTGGCACGACGCACAGCCCTTGGCCTGGAACAAGTCCGCACCGCTCGATACTGCTTTGGGCTGAGGAAGTGGTTTGGTGCGCGTCCAGACCACACCGGTGCCAACCCCAAGCGTAAGCGTGCTTACCATGAGGATGGGAAGCGGCCATCCTCTACCTGGATTCCGCGCGGTCATGCCACACCGACCGGATGTGCTCGACGAGTCCTCATAAACAACCACAGCGTCCACGCTCCTGCGGCTGCTGTCGTCAAGCTCAGGGCACTACGTATGGCCACGGGTGTGGTTGGGCTTTCACCGATCTTGGCCGGCGTCCATAGTTGGCCTTTTCCTACGTTGATGGCCCCGAGCTCTTGGGTGCCGAACCATCCCTGTTCCACCTGCCAGTTCCATGCTCCTGAAGTGGGGAAGCGAACGTCGGACACGTAGTGCCCTACCGGTCCATCGGGGCGGCCCCGGAACACGTGCCGTTCAGCCCCGCCCAATCGGACGATGACAATTGCAGTGTTGTCGATGGCTATCGGCGTGGCACCGTGCTGGCGGACAGTGAATCCAATCGGCGTCGATCCACCAGCCACCGGCGGGCGAGCGATGGGATCGAGCGTGGTCACCGCCCATCCCCCAGCCACCGCCGCGCCACCCATCAACAGCGACACGGCAATGACTCCCAGCGCCGACAACGCCCGTGCGCCATTCATCCTCGTTCTCGTACCCATTGACAACCTCCACGTGCAGTTCCGACACCGAGGCTTCGGCACCTACCGCTACTACCCCGTGACGGTTCAGATGGTTCCCGCTGACCACTAGGTGGAGGGGGTATCCACGGCTTCGCCTCCCACGATGTGCTGGTGCAATTCGATGGTGAGTTTGTGGATGGCCTTCACGATGCGTTCGGCCTCCAGATTGGTTTCGTAGTCGTGGTGGGCCAGGTCCGATGACACCTGGTCCTCGCGCTTGGCGGCAATGAGCAGGATCGCTCCTTGCAACGCAGCCAGGCAACTGAGGATGAGGTTCAACAAAATGAACGGGTACTTGTCGAAGCCGACATTGCGGTTGCCCAACATCCATCCGGCCAGAAACACCAACGCCGAAATGATGAATCCCCATGAGCCCATACGGTTGCGGATGGTGTCGGCCGCCCGCTCGCCCCGAGTGAGTTGGTCGCCCGTGCGGATGGCCGGATGGCGGAGCTTGGGGCCGTTCATGGTGCGAAGGTTGCGTGGGAGCGAGCTGAGGTCATGGCCGCAACCTATTCGCCCAACCAGCGCATCGCCTGCTCAACGTCAGCTGCGGTGGGACCCGGGGGCGATGGTGGCCGGTCCACCATCACCACAGCAAGCCCCAGCTGCCGGGCCGCCACCAGCTTGGCGGCGGTGGCCTCGGCCCCGCTGTCCTTGGACACAATCACTTCAATGCTATGTGTACGTAGTAATTCGAGTTCGGACTCCACGGTGGACGGGGGACGGGCCAGCACCACCTCGGCCTGCATCCCTGCTGGTATCTCCGGCGCTTCGATGGAGCGCAGTAGGAACCATATGGGCGACAGGTGGGCAAATGGTGCCAACTCCTGTCGACCGGTGGTGAGCAACACCCGGGCCGCCCCCATCGCGACCAACGCCGCTGCGGCTCCGGCCAAGTCCGCCACCCGGGTCCAGCTGTCCCCCGGCTGCGCCGTCCAACCCGGTCG
>JANYHQ010000509.1 GCA_025358985.1 Acidimicrobiales bacterium | reverse complement strand
GCTAGTGCTTTCGGGAGAGGAAGATCATGTCCGACACGGAGTTCAATGGCACCGCCCTCCTTCAGTATGAGCGTCAACGCCAGATCTCTTTGTTGGCGTTGCGCAACGGTTCCGTTGATGTATCGGAGTTGGCCAAGCGTTTCGACGTCACCACCGAAACCATCCGCCGGGATCTGTCGGACATGCAGGACAAAGGTGTAGTGCGGCGGGTGCACGGCGGTGCGGTGTCCATCGAAGCCCGTCACCACGAGCCCAAGGTGGATTCGCGTGACATGCAGAATGCCGATGAGAAACGACGCATCGCCCTGGAAGCGATTCGAGAAGTGCCTGACTCCGGTTCGGTGCTCATCGATTCGGGTTCCACCACCTTTCGACTGGCTGACGTGTTCCCGGTGGACCGCAATGTGCACGTCATCACCAACTCATTGGTGACGGCGCTGGCGCTTGCTCGCCGAGGGGTGAAAGAGTTGTCGGTGCCCGGTGGAGGAGTCCGGATTGACACCTTTGCCATGGTGGACAGCCAAACTATCGACGCCGTGCGGGCCATGCGGGTTGACGTGGTGTTCGTGAGTTGCGATGGACTGTCATACAAGCGGGGATTGACCACTCCGTATCGCGCCGAATGGTTGTTGAAGCGGGCCATGATTGAAAGTGCGCGTAAGGTAGTGGCGTTGGTGGATCAGAGCAAGCTGGGCAACGATCAACTGTTCGGCTTCGCCGGCCTCGACGAGATCGACGTGCTCATCACCGATCTACGCGCCGACGACGACACCGCCGAAGTGCTGGGCAAGCACGGCCTTGACGTTCGACGTGTCTGAGACCGATTCGCAACTATCGCCAGCGGTGTTGGAAGAGTTGGCCATTCGAGTGGCTGAAGCAGCGGCGGAACTCATCCGGCGCAATCATGGCCAGGCATTGGTGGTGGGGATGAAATCGTCGTCCACCGATGCGGTGACGCAGACCGACATCGACGCCGAACGCCTCATCCGCGATCTGTTGATCGAAGCCACGCCGGAGGCCGATTTCTACGGCGAAGAGGGAGGCTTGAGCGGGTCGCGCAGCCGCCTGCAATGGATCATTGATCCCCTTGATGGCACAATCAATTTCCTGTACGCACTGCCGGTTTTTGCTGTGAGTGTGGCTGCTGCGTTCGATGGTGAGGTGGTGGCCGGTGCGGTGGTGGATGTACTGCGGCAGGAGACGTTTTCGGCCCATAAAGGTGGAGGATCGCGCAGTGCGGGAGTTGGTCTGTCGGCGTCGTTGTGTGCTGATCTTCGTCAGGGATTGATCGCTACAGGATTTTCGTACAACCCGGAGATCCGCCGCATCCAGGGTGAGATTGTGCATCGGGTACTGCCCAGCGCCCGCGACATCCGCTGTTTCGGATCAGCGGCGTTGCAACTGTGTTGGGTAGGTGCGGGTCGTCTCGACGGGTACTACGAGCGCGACACCAAGTTGTGGGATTACGCAGCTGGCGCGTTGGTGGCCAGCGAGGCGGGAGCCACGGTGGAGTTGCCATGTCCGGAGAACGACAGCACCACACTGGCCGCAGCATCGGCCATCTTCGAACCGCTGCAACTGCTCATCCGCCCGTTGTAACGCGCCCGTCGCCCTATACCGCTTCCGCCAGTTGGGCCGCTGCACCTATGGCACGCCACCGCTCTAGATCGGCCTCACTGATGTCCATATGTGCGCATATCTCTGTCAAATGGGCATCGTGGAGCACCTTGAGCACCCCGGGAGGTGCGCTCGGCAGATGCGGAACCTGGTCATGACGGCCCTGACCCAGCAACAACGAAGTGCGGGCTACGTCACCGAGAGCATGGCCACGCGAAACGTCGAACCAGTCAACGATCACCGAACCCTTTGCCCCGAGGATCACATTGCCGGGGTGCAGATCGCCGTGACACAACCGGGGTGGTCCGTCATGGGATGTGGCAAGCATGAGTGCCAGCTGCGCCAACGGCTCGGCGGCCATGGCGGTGTTGCGGATCTTGCAGCGCAGTCGATCGCGTTGCGCCGGCAGCGACATCGGTGGCACCACATCGAACAGCGCCAATTGCAGCCTGGCCAACTCTCGACCGAACGCCGTTGCTTCCAACGGTTGGTCGAGGATGGCCGACCACATGGATCGTCCGTGTACCCGTTCAAACACACTGGCCTGGCGGCCATCCACGGTCTCCACCCCCAGTACCCGGGGCACCGAAGCCCCGGTGGCATGGATGGCTTCGGCGTAACTGACCTCATAGCAGATCCAACTGTCAGGTGTGGCCGGGAGTGGCACCTTGATCACCGCATCATTGCCCCACGCGTAGACAAGTGAGCGGCCACCCACTGCGATGAGTTCGCCGAGTTGCCTACCGTTCATGACCCTTGGTCTACTGCACTGGTCTTCGTCAGCCGATTCGGTCGGATCGGAGTCCCATTGCTCCCGGCACCACGCCGCCGCCGCCCCACAACGCCGCAATGGGCGTTGCCCATATCCGCTGGTCGACTTTGATGGTGAGAGGTCCCGTGTGGAACACCACTCCGCACAGGACTCGCTCGCCAAGGGCCTCCCGGAGAAAGCGGAGGCCCGTGGCATCATTGCGTTCTGGAACGGCGGAGGACTTCACTTCGACAGCGATCACGGTGCCGTCCGGGCGCTCGATGACGAGATCGACCTCGATCCCGTTGTGATCACGAAAATGAGCAAACACCAACGGTTCGTCCATCATGGCCGCCTGTTTGCGAAGCTCCGACATCACGAAGCTCTCCACTAGTGCTGCTGCCGAAGGGCAGTCTGAAAAGTTTCCGGTGTCAACTGGATGAAGCTTGGACCGCCGGCCCGCACGAGCTGACAGGCCAACTGTCCACGCGGGAAGTTCTTCTACGAGGAAGCACCGCTCGAGCAGAGTGAGGTACGACCGAACGGTCTGCGGCTTCATTTCCAGGCGTTGTGCCATCTCGGCGATGTTCACTGTTTGCGCCGACCGCTGCACCGCAAGGCGGAACAACTGTGCGAGAGCCCCAGTGTTGCGTATGTCGGCGACCGCAGGCAGGTCGCGATCGGCGACAGTCGATAGGTAGCTGTTCAACCATCTACGCTGAAGAGCTTCGGTGGGTCGGCCGAACGCAGGATCGTGGATTTCCCGGACCCTCTCGGCCCTTCCATCATGACCGCGGGCTCCCCGCTGACCAGCTGTGCAACGAAGCCGTTGGCGTTACGGGGAACCCAGACCAGGAAAACTCAGCACCCCGACATCGTAGGTCTAGGGGCAGAATTTCTGAAGGTCTAACGGCAGAATTTCGCCACCCGAACCACCCACCGCCGTCTTTGTCGGCGGGGGCTGTGTACAAGGCTGTGTGAAACAGGTGGACAACTGGTACTGATCGGGGGATTTCGCGTGATTTGGTGGGATAACCCTGGGGATGTCGAAAACCTGCTTGACCCGGTGCAAACGGTCCGTCATTGTCCTCACTAGCCAATCAGTGATGACGACAAAACACCGGGAAACATTGAGGTTTCGACCTCAGAGAGACCTGGTGCGGAAGCCGAAACAAGCGGATAGGTCAGGTGCAGGTC
>JANYHQ010000478.1 GCA_025358985.1 Acidimicrobiales bacterium | reverse complement strand
CATTGACACCGAACAGCGTGATGGCAACGGTGGACCCGTCCGCCAACCCGGCCTTGCGGGCCAACACATACGGCAACGAACTCATCATGAGGGCAATGGTGTGGCGCGCCCCCATCTCATCCCACCCCCCCGGGACACCCACTGCCCTGCGGATATCCTGCTCATGTACCCACACATCAAACAGACGGGTGCCGAGTTGGTTGCGCAGTGCCTGATCACCGCGCCACGTGGTGGACACTGCGTTGAGATCCAAATCGGGCGCCGTCAACATCCTCGTACGTTCACGTATCACCTCGCGGTACTCCTCCAGCACTGCCGCCGGAGCCCGATCGGCCCTCGACACCACCCATGCTTGGTTTCCCTCGCCCAGCGCATTCACTACATACGCGGGCATTGGATCAACTACCGATTCTGCCGTTCGATCGAGGTACCACTGGGCCTCGTATCCCAACAGATGCGCTACCTGAGCCTGCACATTCCACCCTGGACAATCGGTGGGAAGGGCCCACTGCGCTTCATTGAGACTCGCCAATACGGTGTCGATGGATGCCCAGGTCTCCAGCAATCCGTCGATCATGGGACTACCGGATGGTCGCTTTCCACGGGGGTGGGAGGCGCCATGCCTCGACATGATTCGATGGCTCGGTCCAATCGGCCCGGGTTGATGCCGAACACTTCGTCTTGGTCACGCAACTCCAACAGCAGCGGCAGCGCTCGTGGATCGGCCAGCTCGTGAGCTGCGTCCACCACATAGGACCCGATGAGAAAATGGCGCAGATGCTCCAGTACTGCATCCAACGCCCGGCGGTCATGGCGTCGGGCTAGTCCCACCAGCGCCTCACCGTTGGTGACCGGATCGCGATCGGTGAGTCGTTCGATGAGGGCGGCCCGAGTGGGGTCATCGTCAATGTCGAGTTGTGAGCCGAGGCCAAACGTGGCCCAGTCCCGCACCGCCACCACCGGGTCATTCATCAGTGCGCGTAGCACTTCAAGGGCCTTGGGTTGGGGTGGGTCGCCCACCAGCGACGGCAGCGACGATGCCACCGCCAACCGCACATCGGGAGAGGGGTGCTCGGCCCGCACGATGACAGCATCGAGTCCACGGGGGTCGCCCAGTTGACCAAGCGCAATGAGCGCGGCTTGCAAAACTTGTATATGGCTTTCGGAGAACGCCCGATCCTCCAGAACCGCCAGCGCCTCGTCTCGTTCCTCGGGCCGGTTCCATGTCATCCGACCGAGCAGGTGACAGGCCAACCGGCGCCGGGCATGGTCGTCGGACTTACATAGCAGGAGCGCGGCGCCGTAGGTGGCGGAGCTGCCCAACTCTTGCAGCCGTTGGACCAGCGTCCAATACTCGTGGTCGTCCTCAAAGTCGTCGATGGCCAATGCCTGGTCCACCAGATCACCCACAGCATGAGAGGTGCCGATGTCATCGGCCACATTGCGCATCGCAAACGACAATACACAGCAACGCAAGGTGGGTCGGGGAGGCCCGAGGGCGTGCCACGATTGGGGTCATGGCTCAGAAATCCTCTCCCCGGTCCGAGCCGGGCGCCCCGGGTGCCCCGGGGACTCCTGACGAGCGCAGCGGCCTCACGCTGGCTGGCGTAGGAGCGTGGTTCGATGCTCGGATCCCGGCGGGCTGGTTCACAGGGCCGGTGCGGGTGGAGGCGGACCGCGATGAGCTCATCGTCACCGGCACCCTCGACGCCGGTGGCCTTCCGGGCTTGGGCAACGACGAACTCAGCCTCATGGTAGGTGCACATATCATCAGGTTTCGGGAGGACACCCGGGCATTGAGAGTGGTCCTTGCCACCCATGCCGAAGATCGTCTGGGTCGCAAGGTGAGTTGGGCGGTGGAGTGCGGTGGCTATCGGGAGATGTTCACCAACGTCAGCGTTCCGGTGATGACACGGCTGCGCTTCGCCGAGCGCCAGGTGCTCGATACTCTGGTAGATGCCAGTGTGGCCCGGACACGGAGTGAGGCACTGGCGTGGTGCGTGCGATTGGTGGCCCAGCATCAAGGCGATTGGGTGGTTGAACTTCGTGAGGCCATGGTAGAAGTGGAGAGGGTCCGAGCCCGGGGGCCACGGGCCTGATGGGGTTGGCTACAGGTTGAGGGTGCGGCTTAGGAAGTCCACCTGCAGCAGTAGGAGGTTCTCCGCCACCACCTCCTGAGGGGTCATGTGGGTTACTCCGGTGAGGGGCAGCACCTCGTGGGGTCGGCCGGCGGCCAACAGCGCTGATGACAGTCGCAGCGTATGTGCACTTACCACATTGTCATCGGCCAGCCCGTGGATCAGCATCATCGGCCGAGTGAGGTTGGGCGCGTCGCTCAATAGCGATGACCGTTCGTAGACGTCAGGTTGCACCGTGGGGTCCCCCAGGTAGCGCTCTGTGTAGGCGGTGTCGTACAGGCGCCAATCGGTGACCGGGGCCCCCGCCACGGCGGCATGGAACACATCGGGTCGGCGTAGAACCGCCAGTGCTGCGAGATATCCGCCGAAGCTCCAGCCGCGGATGGCCACGCGAGACAGGTCCATTTGGGGAAACGCTTCGGCGGCGCAGTGCAGCCCGATGATTTGGTCCTCGAGTACGGGTGTCGCCAAATCGCCCAGAACCTCTCGTTCGAACACTGGCCCCAGCCCGGGCGTACCGCGGCCATCCACGACCACCACCACAAAGCCTTGGTCGGCCAGCCATTGCGACGTGGCGAACGCATTACGCGATGCCACTACTCGTTGGGCATGCGGACCACCGTATGGGTCCATCAGCACCGGCCAGGTGTGACCGTCGGGGACCGGTGTACTCGGCAACAGCACCGCCACTGGAAGTTGGCGAGGACCGGCGCGTAGGAATACGGGGCGAGGGTCCACAAGGGCGGATTCGCTAAGATTGGGAATAGTTCCCAATTCGCGTACCTGGCCGTCAATTACCCGGAGAATGCGATGATCGGCGCGCAGACGATGTACAGACGCCGAGCGCACCACCACGATGTCGCCCAGGGCGGCGGCGTCATGCATCCCGGGGTCGTCTATTCCTCCCGCCACCACAATCGGTGCCTGCTTGTCCAGCGGCCACCACAGCACTGCGACGCAGGCGGGGTCGACCGGAATGGTGAGGCCCGCCACGGGCCCAGATGCGTTGACCGTGAGCACTGCGCGTTGGTTGTCAACGTCCACCAATCGCCGCACCTGCAGATGGGCCGGTGTCATTGTGGTGGGCGGACCTAGTGGTGTTTCCTGGGTGGCCAATGCATGGGTGTCATTGGTGTCGATGGCGCTCACCAAACATCCCGCGCCGAACAGAACCGGGGTTCCGGGTACAAGCTCCACCCATGCGTTGTCCACCTCATCCACCACCGTGGCGGTAGTCCCATCGAGGTCCACGGTCATGGTCTGTTGATGTCGCTGAGCCCGATCCATCACGACCATCACCAATCCCTGGTGGCTCCACGAGACGGCCACGAGATATGGGTGTGACTTTGCGTCCCACGCCACCTGCGTCCGTTGGCCGTCTTCGGCTCGCACCAGCCACAAGGACACGTCGGCATTGGCCGTGCCGGCGGCGGGGTAGCGATGGGGCACCGGGGGGCGATCCGGATTGGCTGGGTCGGCGATCCACCACTGATCAACGGGGGAGTTGTCCACCCGCGCCACTGCCACGGTGGTGCTGTCGGGTGACCACCAGTACCCCCGGAAGCGGTTCAACTCTTCGGCGGCGATGAAGTCCGCCACTCCCCAGGTGATGTCATCGGAGTTGTTCTCCCCGATGAGGAGCCGCTCGTTGGGCGATGCGTCGGCGGGCGTGATGCGTAGTCGACCGTCGGCGATATAGGCCACGGACTTGGCGTTGGGCGACAGGCGAGGGTCGAATGCTCCGTCGACTGCCGCCAGTGGGCGGGGCGGTGCGGCGCTGGGTGACGTGGCGACGATATACAGGCGACCGGAGAGCGTGAATACGGCCTGCTCGCCGGTGGAGTCGAGGGCGTAGGCAGTAATGCCGTCGGCCTGTTCGCGCATCCGCTCGCGTCTGGCTAGTTCGGCGGCTGGCAGCTCGTGGTCGCTGGTGGCATCGATGGCATCGATGATGAGTGGATCGGCCACCAGCCGTTCGGCCGAGAGGGTGTTGGTGTTGGTGTCCACGTCGATGGCCCAGAGGCAGGTGACGGGGTCGCTGCCCCCTCGGCTCCGAAGGAACGTCAGGCGCGAACCGTTGGCGGTGATGGTGGCCGAGCGTGGTTCGCCGAGGGACAACCGTCGGGTGCGGGCATACTGACGGGGGAAGGTGTCGGCGGACATCACCTCACGATAACGGCCGCCCGGAGCACCGCTGTGTCCCGGTTTTTCCCCGTGGGCGAATCGTCACGTGTCGAAACCGCTTGGCGTGGGTTTCCCGTGGGCGAATCGTCACGTGTCGAACCCGCATGTCGGCTGTGGCGTCAGGCGCGCGGCTGTGGCGTGTACCCGCCAACTACACGCCACAGCTGCGCGCAATCCGCCACAGGTGCCTCAGCCCGCCCAGTGTTGCGCCAATGAGTCGTCACGTGGCAAATCGTTTGAGTTTCGGCACGTGACGATTCGCCCATGGGGTCGGGCGAGTTGGGTGCCGCCCCTCGGGCCATCGAGTGGAGTCCTGGTTGGGGTGGGCGCAATCCTTGCTCCACTCGATATGGGGGCGGTGTGGGGGCGGTGTGGGGGCGGGG
>JANYHQ010000394.1 GCA_025358985.1 Acidimicrobiales bacterium | reverse complement strand
GGGTTGATCGGCGGTCGCTCCACCCCAGGAGGACCCTGATCCACCATCACCACCGCCGACAACGTTTCACCACTCGCCTCCAGTTGACGGGCCATCTCGAATGCCACCCATGCCCCCGAGCAGTGCCCGCCAAGGAGGTACGGGCCCTGCGGTTGCACGCACTTGAGCTCTTCGATGTAATGCGCCGCCATGTCCTCGATCCGTTCATGAGGCGGCCGTTTGCCATCGAGACCCTGCGGCTGCAGCCCGTACAGTGGTTGGTCGTCACCCAACTCTTTGCCGAGCTTGGCAAACTGCAACACGCTGATCAGATATGGCGCAACGTAAAAGAACGGCGTCTTGGTGCCGGCAGGTTGGATGGAGACCAGGGATGACCAAGTGCTGTGAGCGGCGTCATTGGTGATGACGGCGGCCAACTCGGCGATGGTCGGCGTCTCGAAGAGCTGCGACACCGGGACTCGTTTTCCGGTGCGCTTCTCGATGAGCGCGAACACTCTCGTGGCCAGCAGCGAGTAGCCACCGAGGTCGAAGAAGTTGTCGTGGATCCCCACCGTGTCCAGCGCAAGCACCTCCGACCACATGTCCACCAGCATCCGCTCAAGCGGGTTGTTGGGCCCCTCATCGCCCCACGAGTCGGCCACATCGAAGGTGGTCGACAATGCCCTGCGGTCCACCTTGGCGTTGGGCGTCAGTGGGATCCGGTCGATAGCTACGAACGCAGTAGGCACCATGTGGATCGGAAGCTGGGAACGCAGGAACGCCGCCAGGTCGGCCGTATCAAGCGCCGCAGATCCAAGGGTACCGGCCGGCTCGGGCACCACGAAGGCGACGAGTCGCTCCTGTTGCTGGGCATCGAGGCGGACCTCGACCACGGCCTCGCGTACCAGGGAATGGCGACCCAGAGCAGCCTGCACCTCACCCAACTCGATGCGAAAGCCACGTAACTGCACCTGTTGATCCGCCCGTCCCAGGAACTCCACCGTACCGTCGGACCGGTACCGACCACGGTCACCGGTACGGTAGAAACGATCGCCGGGATCACCCGTTGCGGCGTTGAGCGAGAACCGCTCCGAGGTGTCCAGCGGTAGTTCTAGATACCCGGCGGCCAGGTGATGGCTGCGCATACTGATCTCACCTACCTCCCCTACCCCGGCGCCACGGCCCGTAGGCCCTTGTACGAGCAGTTGGACACCGGGCATCCCTGTACCGAGCGGCAGAACCTCGGGCAGCTGCGCCCCGTCCGGATCCGCAGCCCACTGCGTTGTGTCTACGACGTGGTATCCGCTGGCGCGCTGAGTCTCTGTGGTGCCGTAGAGGTTGACCACCTGCACGGCGGGGGCCAGTTGTTGCAGACGCGACACGTCGCGCCTGGTGAGCACATCACCGATGAACAACGCCAGACGCAACGACTCGACCGACTTGACCGGTGGACCCGAGGGGCTGGCCTCACACAACAGTTGCCCCATCGCTGGCGTGAGGTGGGCCACCGAAATGCGCTGGTCTCGCATCCACCGGGCCAAGTAGCCAGCCGATGGCATGAGTTGCGGATCAGGCACCACCACCGTGGCCCCCACCCACAACGGCCAGAAGATGTCACGCTGGATGGGGTCATGGGCCAACCCGGACAGCATCGAGAATCGATCCTGATCGGTGACCGAGAACGCGGCGCTCTGCCACTTCAGGAAGTGCGTCAACGAACCATGACGGCCCATGACGGCTTTGGGCGTCCCGGTGGAACCCGACGTAAACGTCAGACACGCCAAGTCATCCGGACCGATACCGTCGTCGTCGTCATCATCACCGCTAAGCGCACTTACGTCACCCTGTATGGCCTCGTCTGCGCCATTGGGGTGGGACCGCAGTTCGACAACTGAGTCGATCGCATCGAGCGACGGGATCACCAAGCGGGTACACACATCGAGAGCATCGAGCTGTTGGACGACCTCGTGGGGCACTTCGCCGGCGTCCGCCATCGCCAGCCACGCCTTGGGGCGGGCGACGCGCAGGTACGCAGCCAACCGTGATGGCGGGTAACTGGGATCGAGCAACACGTACGCCGCCCCCGAGGCCAGCACGCCCGTTACCGCAGCCACCAGCGACGCGCTGCGGTGTCCGTAGATCGCCACGATGTCACCTTGGACCAAACCACGCAGGCGCAGCCACCGCCCCAAGCGGGTCATCACCGACGCCAACACCGCATACGACCACTCCGTATTGGCGTCCTCAACCGCAACCTGCAGCGGAACGCGACAAGCCTGCCTGCGCACTGCCGCAGGCACCGAACCGTGCCACGCGGCGTCCAGTGGCTGCTGCGGATCTGGCAGCACGGCGCGCGCTTGTGGGGTTACCAACGAGTACTGGCTGATTGGCCGCTTGGGGTCGGCGACCACCGCTGCTAGCACCCCCACGTACTGATTCAGCAGGGCCTCCATGGTGTCGGCCCGATACAGCCCACGGTTGTAGACGAGGAGCAGCGTGACATCGGCGTTCTGGTCGTCTACGTACAACGTGAGGTCGAACTTGGAACCCAGGTCCGGTTGATCCAACGGCTCTGCGGTGAGCCCGGACAGTGAACCCACCACTGCACCATCGGTGAAGTTCATCATGTTGAAGAACACCTGGAACAGCGGGGAGCGGCTGAGATCACGCGCCGGGTGCAACTCCGTCAACAACCGTTCGAAGGGGACATCCTGATGATCGAACGCGTCGACGCTGACATGGCGCACCCGACGCAGCAACTCCTCGAAGCTGGGATCACCACCGAGGTCGGTGCGCAATACCAGCGTGTTGAGGAACATGCCGATCATCGACTCCAACTCGGGCCGCACCCGACCGGCAACGGGGGTTCCGATGATCACATCGTCGGTGCCGGCACGGCGGGCCGCGACCACCTGGAACGCCGCCAGCATCGTCATGAACATGGTGGCACCGCTGCGTTGGCTGAGGCTGCGCAGCCCGGTGCTCAACTGCGACGGGAGGACGAACTGGACTTGGGCCCCGTCGAAGTTGTGGCGTGCCGGACGACGGAAATCGGGAGCGATCTCGAAGTGGGGCAGGTCGCCCCCGAGCTGTTCCATCCAATATGCGAGCTGGCAATCCAGCGTCTCTGCCCGGGCGTCGTTGCGCTGCCATGCTGCGTAGTCCTGATAGCGGACGGGCAGCTCGGGGAGCACCGCAGTGCGGGCCTCCAGCGCCGCCTCATACAGCGCTGACAGCTCGCGGAAGAACAACTGAAACGACCACCCATCGGCCGCCACGTGGTGCATCACCACCGACAAGACGTGCTCGTCGTGGCCCAAGTGGACAACGCGGATGAACAGCGGGAGGTCGTGGGCCAGATCAAAGGTGCGATTGGCCTCCAAGGCCATGATCTGGTCGAGCCGACGCTGTTGTGCAGCACGGTCGGTGATCGAGCGGAGGTCGTCGACGTGCAACGGCGCCAAGGCGTTGTCCGACACCACAGGTACCGGCTCGCCGGCCACGCTGGTGATGAGCATGCGCAGGCTGTCGTGGCGGGCCACGATGGCATCCAGGCTGGAGCGCAGCGCCAGCATGTTTAGATGCCCCCGGAGTCGGTGGGCGGTCCTGATGCTGAGTGCTGCGGTTTCGGTTTCGAAATGTTGAAGGAACCAAAGCCGTTGCTGGGCGTACGACAGCACCGGCGTCCCCCCCGGCACTTGGGCCACGATGGCGTCGTTGTCGGTGACCGCGAGACCCTCCTCGGCCAACAACAGCTGTAGCAACTGCTGACGTTCCACCGAGTCCTCGGGGCGGATGCGGTCGCTCAAGAGTCGCTCGATGCCCGCTTGGCCGCCAGCATTGCGGCGATCGCCTCGGGTGACAATCGATTGAGGCGAGCTTGGATCTGAGCGACGCGCTCGATGCGTGATCGGGTGGCGTCGTCGTTGAGCAGCATGGCGGCAACGCTGGCGACCGTAGGCTCGAAGAAGAAGCCCCGCAGTTCGATGGCGATGCCGAAGATAGTAGCGAGTCGAGCCAGCAGGCTCGTGGCCAGCAACGAGTGGCCACCCAACTCGAAGAAGTTGTCGGTTACTCCGACCTGGTCGATCTGCAGAGTCGCGGCCATCGTGTCGGCTACCGCCCGCTCGACGTCGTTGCGAGGCTCCACCAACGCGTCGGCCACCAGAGATCGCACCGCATCGGGGCGAGGGAGAGCGTTGCGGTCGACCTTGGCGTTGGGTGTAAGGGGAAAGGCGTCGATGGCGATAAACAGCGACGGCACCATGTAGTTGGGGACCCGATCGGACAACCAAGCCCGCAACACCGACGCCGACGCCACGTCCTCGGAGTCAGCAGCGATGACGTAGGCGATGAGGCGAGCCGATGCATCTGCCCCTTCGGCCACGACCACGGCGTCGCGCACCGCCGGATGCAACCGCAGCCCCGACTCGACTTCACCCAACTCGATGCGGTGACCACGCACCTTGACCTGCGTATCCAACCGACCGAGGAACTCGACGTTGGCATCCGGGCACCACCGGGCCCGGTCACCTGTGCGGTAAAGGCGACCCGGGCCGAATGGATCTGGAACGAACCGCGCCGCAGTCAGGTCCGGGCGGCCGTGATACCCCCAGGCCACGCCGGATCCACCGATCCACAATTCCCCGGCCACGCCCACGGGAACGGGAGACCCAGCGGAATCGAGAATGCGGCACACCGTGTTGGCGATGGGCCGGCCGATGGGCACCACCGTGCGCCCCGCCAGCGATTGCACCGTGACTTCGAACGTAGTGGACCAGATGGTGGTCTCCGTCGGTCCGAACATGTTCCACACCGACGCGCACCTGGACAACAAGCGTTCCGCCAGTTCCATCGACATAGCCTCGCCGCCGCACAACGCCCGCAGCCCCGCTCCACCCGACCAACCTGAGGCCACCAACATCGACCACGTAGTGGGAGTGGCTTGCATCACCGTGGTCCCCGATGACTGGATCAGATCGACCAACCGTGCACCATCACCCACATCATCATTGGAGGCCACCACCAACTGGGCCCCGGACACCAACGGCAGGAACAATTCCAACACCGAGATGTCGAACGAGAGCGTGGTGACGGCGAGAAGGACGTCACCGGGGTGCAGGCCAGGCTGGTTGCGCATCGAGATCAAGAAGTTGACCACGGCGGCGTGTCCGATCTCCACACCCTTGGGCACTCCGGTGGACCCGGACGTGTAGATCACATAGGCCAGGGCATCAGCTCCACGGTGATCGACCGGTTCGGGCGGCTTGACCCAAGCTGCTGCCAGTCGGGTGATATCGGACCAACTCGCCACCACGTCAAGCAGTGTCAAACTCGACACGTCCACGCGATCGGACAGTGCGGAGTCGGATACAAGCACTACCCGCACGCCGGCATCAGCCACCATGAACGACAGGCGGTCGGGCGGGAAACCCGGATCCAGCGGTAGGTAGGCCGCTCCCGCCTTGAGCACACCGAGCAGCGCTACCACCATGTCCACCGACCGCTGCACAGCAATACCCACCACATCACCAGCCTCGATCCCCATCGCATTGAGGCACTGCGCCAGGACATCGGAGCGCTCGTCTAGTGCCGCAAAACTCAATGTCTGATCGCCACATCGCACGGCAAGCGCATGGGGCGAACGCAGCACTTGCTGGGCAAACAGGTTGTGTATCCGTTGGCCGCCGAGCGCGCCCGTGGATCGGTTGGAAGACGAACTCGTAGGCGAACTTATGATTGACCCGACGGAGGTCCCCCAGGTGTCGAGCAACACCAGACGCTCGGCTGCCGACAGCAGCGGAAGTTGACCCACCACCAACGAAGGGTCGGCCATCGCCGCGTCCAACAGCATTCGCCACTGCGCCACGAACCGCTCCACGGTGTCGCTATCGAACACTTCGGCGTTGAACTCCATGGTAGCTAACGTGGCGTCGGAAGCCTCGGTGATGGCCAATGACAGGTCGTACTCGCTGCAACCCGACCAGAGGTCGATGCGTTCACCCGCAAGCTGCGCCAAGCGCACGTCGGGCATCGGCATGTTGTTGTACACGAACATCGTTTGGAAGACGGG
>JANYHQ010000357.1 GCA_025358985.1 Acidimicrobiales bacterium | reverse complement strand
GACACCTATATCGAGAAGGACTCGTCTATCAACGACGAGATCGACCGGCTACGCCATGCCGCCACCAGTGGCCTGCTCACCCGCAACGACGTCATCGTGGTGGCGTCCGTCAGCTGTATCTACGGCATGGGTAATCCGGAGGAGTACCGCGGCAACCTGCTGGAATTGCATACCGGGGTGGATTACGACCAGCGTTCCATCCTGCGTCGACTGGTGGAGATGCAGTACGACCGCAACGACATGAACCTGGTACGGGGTAACTTCCGGGTACGCGGCGACACCATCGAGGTACATCCAGCGTACGAGGAGCATGTACTGCGTATCGAGATGTTCGGCGACACCGTGGAGCGTCTGGTCACCGTGGACCCAGTCACCGGTGAGCAGTTGGGCACCCTTAGCGAGGTCATGCTGTTTCCGGCCACCCACTACGTCACCGGAGAGGAGCGGATGAAGCGGGCGGTGGTGGGTATCGAGGAGGAATTGCAACAGCGTTTGGCGTGGTTCGAGAAGGAGAACAAGTTGCTGGAAGCGCAGCGGCTGCGTATGCGCTGCCAGTACGACCTAGAGATGATGCAGGAGATGGGGTATTGCAACGGTATCGAGAACTATTCTCGCCACATCGATGGGCGAGCCCCGGGCGAGGCGCCGTTCACCCTGTTGGACTACTTCCCCAAAGACTTTCTGCTGGTGATCGACGAGAGCCACCAGGCGGTTCCCCAGGTACACGGTCAGTACATGGGCGACCGCAGCCGTAAGGAGACGCTCATCGATCACGGGTTCCGGCTGCCCAGTGCCGGTGACAATCGTCCGCTGCGCTGGGATGAGTTCTACGAAAAGCTCAGCCAGGTGGTGTTCATGAGTGCCACCCCGTCGAAATTCGAGGTGGAGCAGTCCACCCAGGTGGTGGAGCAGGTGGTGCGCCCCACCGGACTCATCGACCCCGAAATCACCGTCAAGCCCACCAAGGGGCAAATCGACGATCTCATCGAAGAGGCGAAGAAGCGCATCGTCAAAGGCGATCGTGTGTTGGTCACCACCCTCACCAAGCGGATGTCGCAGGACCTCACGGACTACCTGCTGGAGCAAGGGCTGCGAGTGCGCTACCTCCACTCCGAAATCGACACCATCGAGCGCATCGAGATTCTGCGTGACCTCCGCTTGGGTGAGTTTGATGTGCTGGTGGGTATCAACTTGTTACGAGAGGGGCTCGATCTTCCGGAAGTGTCACTGGTGTGCATCCTCGATGCCGATAAAGAGGGCTTCCTGCGCTCGGAGACGTCGCTGATCCAAACCATCGGCCGGGCCGCTCGCAACGTGGACGGTCAGGTCATCATGTACGCCGACAAGGTCACGGGGTCCATGGAACGCGCCATCAGCACCACCATGGCCCGACGCCAGAAGCAGACGGCGTACAACGAGGCCAACGGCATCAACCCGCAAACCATCCGCAAGGCCGTCACCGACATTTTGGCCATGTTGCGGCCCGAGGAAGCAGCCATGCGGGCCACGGTGCCCGGCAGCGACAAGCGCAAGCGCCGTCCTGGTGAAGTGCGCGGCGACCTGGCCGAACTGCCCAAGCCCGAATTGGAGCGCCTGGTGATGGCATTAGAGGAGGAGATGCGCGAAGCCGCCACCGACCTGCGATTCGAATATGCGGCTCGGTTGCGTGACGAAATCAACGACCTCAAGAAGGAGTTGAAAGAGCAGGCCTGACGCAACGGATCAGTCACCTGCGGATGATCCGGGGCGTACTGCGATCATGACAATCGACAGGTTCCCTGCGGTGATGAACTGACGCTGTGAACGCCGTAGTAGCGAGCCATCACTTGGTTGGGCCAACTGGTTGGCTTGGCAAAGAGGAATGCCACTCCCTCATATTCACTTGGGGCTGCCACCACCACATCGCCTGGATTGGTTCGCATGGTGCGGTCGATGCAGTCCCAGACTCGGGCAGCCTGTGCCTCCTTGGGAATGGCCGCCCACTGGCTGGCTCCAAGGCTGAGAGGGCCGCCCACCGCCAACAGAATAGCGCTCACCGCCAGCACTTGGCGCAATTCCGGGGGGATGGCCCAGCGTTGCAGAGGGGGCCGCAGACACCAGCCGGCGCTGAGGCAGGTGGCGGCGATTGCCAACCATGCAGGAAGGTAGGCGCGAAGGGGGGCTGGATCGTTCATTGTGTAGGCCGGGATCAACACGATGCTGGTGGTGCTGATGATTGCGGCGGCGGTGCATACCCCGAGGATCCGACGAGCGGTGGCATGGTCAACAGGCAAACCTGCAGTACTGCCGCGCAACACCACGCCGAGCGCGGAGAGCGAAGCGATGGCCACTGCCGAGTGCACCACGAGGGCGGCGCCAAACGTGGCCGCACCCTGGGCTGCGGCGTGGGCCACAGCTAGCGGAGAGTGGTCCGCAGGCTGCCACAGGGATCGACTGCGAGACCCCGGCGACATCAGCAGTAGGGCGGAGCCAGCAACGGAACTGAGAAGCGCCACTGCGCAGCGCAGTCGTGACGCTGGCCGCCGCCAACACATCACCATCACCAAGGCGCAGATGGCAGGTTGGGCTACCGCTTGGGTCTCGTTGCCACCACTGGAAAGCAGGAGGCAAGCGGCCAACCCGACCAGGCTCAGTTGTGCCCGACCCGTAGGTGGGGGGTTCAGGGCAATGGCAAGAGCGGTAAGCGCCAATACCGACGGCAGCCCGTACACGAGGATCCCCGTGAGCCAACGAAGGGACTGGAACTGATGTGGTGTGCCGGCCAGAGCACAGGCGGTGCATGCCAATCCGAGCATGGCGGCACTGGTCCAGCTCACTGGCCGCCCCAATCGTTGGAGGACTCGACGAACGATGACGGTGAGCGCCACCCATGCCCAGATCCCTATCAATGGACCGGCGAAGAGTGCCGCTCGAGGTCCCAGGCTGGTGAGGGGTCCGGCCCCCCAAATCAGAAGTACTCGGCCCGAATAGGACCGGTACATCACCACGGCCTGATCGACGAGGCCGTGCTGGCGGAACTCCCATGCCATTTGGTAGTCGTCGAACACGAACCGGCTGAATATCGTGGTGGCCATCCACACGCCGACCCCGATCAGGGCGGCGATCCCTACCAATAGCGTCGTCCGTTCCGAAGAGGCGGTGTTGATGTCACGGTTCACCGAGCGTTCTTCGACCGCAGTCGAACTCAGCTTGACCGGTGCTCCTGCTAAGCCCTCGTCACTGGCTACGATCGAACATATGTCCGATCGCCTGATTGTCCGCGGTGCTCGTGAGCACAACCTCCGAAATGTGTCGCTGGATCTGCCGCGTGACCAACTCATCGTGTTCACCGGCCTATCCGGTAGCGGAAAGTCCAGCCTTGCCTTCGACACCATCTATGCCGAGGGCCAGCGCCGCTATGTCGAGTCCCTCAGCGCCTACGCCCGCCAATTCCTGGGCCAGATGGACAAGCCGGACGTCGACTTCATCGAGGGTCTGTCGCCGGCCATCTCCATCGACCAGAAATCAGCATCACGGAACCCACGGTCCACGGTGGGCACCATCACCGAGGTATACGACTATCTCCGGTTGCTGTACGCCCGTATCGGCATCCCCCACTGCCCCAAGGACGGGTCGCCGGTCCACCGCCAAACCCCGCAGATGATCGTTGACCGGGTACTGCAGTTACCGGCGGGTACCCGGTTCCAGGTGATGGCGCCAGTGGTTCGAGGTCGCAAAGGCGAATATACGGAACTGCTGGCCGACCTGGCTCGCCAAGGCTTTGCCCGTGCCCGTGTCGATGGTGAAGTGCACGAGCTCACCGAGAAGCTGGAACTGGCCCGTTATGAGAACCATTCCATCTCGGTGGTCA
>JANYHQ010000347.1 GCA_025358985.1 Acidimicrobiales bacterium | reverse complement strand
GACACCTCCAACACCCCGTCCACATATCGGGCCGACACGGTGCGCTTGCGTCGCTGACTGCGGATCACCCGCACCAAGGGTGGCGCTGCATCCGACGAGATGGTGCCAAACAGCGTGTCATCACCCCAGGGGGCGGCTGGTTCAGAGGGCAACACCAGCGGGCCGATCTCCGTGATGCAACACAATGGCCTCACCGGGCTCCACGTCATCGCCGCACAACGTGAACCATCGGCCCCCCAGGTTGGGTACCGGATGCACGTCCGCTCCGGTGTGGCGATCGAGGGTGCGCATCACACCACCGTGACTCACCACCAAGCACGGACCGTCCACGTTCGCAGCCGTCCTCAGCGCATCGATCAGCGCCTCCATGGTTCGGTGGGCAAAGTGGTCCTCGTCCTCTCCGCCGGGAGTGCACTCCAGTTGGCCATCCCGCCAGGCGTCGAGCATGCCCGGCCACCGTGCCTCGATTTCTGGTGTGGTGAGCCCGGACCACTCACCGATGTTGCGTTCACGCCATCGTTGGTCCACGGAGGGAATGGGGGACCCGGTGGTTGCCGCCAGCAGGTCGGCAGTACGACGAGCCCGTACGAGATCGGAGCTGATCACGGCGGCGAACCGCATTCCCAGCAGGGCCATTGCACCCGCCGCCTCCTCGGCCTGCGCTATCCCCCTGTCGGCCAGATCGATGTCGGCCCACCCTTGCCAGCGTTGGGCGGCGTTCCAGGTGGTGAGTCCATGACGAACCACCAGCACACTGCGATCATGGCGGAGGGAGAGCCGTCGGGGGGAGGGCTGAGCCATCGTGCAAGTGAAGCATGCCAAGTGGAGCATGCGAAGTGGATCATGCCGCCAACCCACCCGGCCCGACTTCCAATACGGTGGCACCCATGGCCACCCTGCTGCTGTTTGCCTCCGCCCGCGAAGCCGCTGGCACCGGTCGTGTCGAGGTGGAGGGATCCACTGTTGGTGAGGTGCTCGATGCCGCAGTGGAACGCTTTGGCCCGGCGTTGGCTCATGTGTTGGCCCATTCCAAGGTGTGGCTCAACGGCGACCCGGCCACTCGCGATCAACTCGTGCCTGCGGGTGCGGAAGTGGCCATCCTGCCGCCCGTCAGTGGCGGGTGAGCATCCGGTAGTCTCAATCCCATGGCAAATCGGCATCTTGATCGGGTACTCAGCACCGATTACCTCGATGGTCTCCCGCAGTGGTCGATGGAGGAAATCCGGGCGCGTCGTGCCGAGTGTCAGATGCTGGAGGACGCGGCGTCATATCTGCGGCGCATCGTTCAGGCCCGCCTCGACATCATCGGGACCGAGTTGCATAGTCGTTCGACGGGCGACGATTCCGATTTGGAGGCTTTGGTGGGCGCGCTGCCGTCGATCTTGGCGGATCGCTCAGCCCGGATTGGCTCGGGGCGTTTCATCGTTGACGTCGGTCCCGGAGAGGACCAGGCTTCCTGGGCGTTACAACGCGCAGACCTGGCATTGGGTGAGCACGACATTGCCGATGCGCCTGAACTCGACGACGCCGAACTCCACGCCATGGCCGATCGCATGCATGTCCTGGAGCGCGAGATCTCCAAGGAACGGCGCACGCTGCACGACAAACTCGACGTGATGCAAGCCGAACTGGTGCGTAGATACCGCAGCGGCGAGGCCACCGTCGAAGGTCTTCTGCGGTGACAGAACTGGAGGATCGGGCCCACCAATTGGGCGAGTTCATCCGTGATCAGCGTCGGGTGGCGCGCCTGTCGCTGCGCAAGCTCAGCGACATGTCTCAGATCTCCAACCCCTACCTGTCGCAAATCGAACGGGGCCTGCGCAAGCCGTCGGCGGAGATCCTCCAGCAGTTGGCCAAGGCGCTACGCATCTCGGCCGAGACCCTCTATGTGCAGGCGGGCATTCTCGATGAGCGCCCGGATGTGGCCGATCTGGAGATGGCCATCTGGGCGGAGACCTCCATCAGCGAAGCTCAGAAGAAGGCTCTGGTTCAAGTGCTGCGGTCCTTCCAGCACGAGAACATGGCGCCCCTTCCCCCTCCTTCTCCTGGTGAGGTGCCGGTGAAGCCGCGTTCCAAACAAAAGGTCGCGGCCGCCGCCATTCGGGAAGAATGAGCGCAGTCCCGGCGTTCCCAATCGAGGCATGACCGCCTCTCCGGCTTTCATATCCCTTCCACATCGAGGTTCGTCCCCGCGTCAGGGGCGCGCACCGATGCGCATCGCCGTGTTGTGTATGCACACGTCGCCTCTGGCTCAGCCCGGCACAGGGGACGTAGGAGGTATGAACGTCTACGTTCGAGAACTCACATCGTCGCTGGCCAGGGCAGGTGTGGAGTGCGATGTGTACGTCCGGGCCGATGACCCGGCGATGCCCCCCACCATCTGCGTGGAGCCCGGGTTTCGGGTGCACCATGTGGTGGCAGGTCCGGTGGCTCCAGTGGAGAAGGAGCTGCTGCGGTCCCTCGTCCCACTGTTCGCCGATGCGGTGGAACGTCACCTGGTCCAATATGACATCCGTCCCGACGTACTGCACGCCAACTACTGGCTCTCCGGTGAGGCCGGGCATACGTTGAAGCACCGGCTCAACATCCCGCTGGTGAGTACCTTCCACACCCTGGCGCGGGTCAAAACGGCGGGCGACGACCCCGAGCCCGAGGAACGGGCTGTGGCCGAACAACACATCATCGGATGCAGTGAGTTGGTGTTCGCGTCGTGCTCGGTGGAACGCGACCAACTCATCCACCTGTACGGGGCAGACCCCGATCGAGTGGTGGAAGTGCCCCTCGGAATCAATCGGGCCTTCTTCTCACCGGGATCACGCCAAGGTGCGCGTGCCGCTATAGGTGATATCAGTCCCGGTCCGCTGCTGTTGTTTGCTGGGCGTATTCAGCCGCTGAAGGGCGCGGATCTGGCGGTGGAGATACTGGCGGACCTACAGCGCAGCGATGTCACCCTGCTCATCGTGGGTGGGCCATCCGGTCGGGGCGGTGAGTTGGAAGTGGTGCGATTGCATGAGTTGGTACGGGCCCGAGGGCTCACCGGCCAAGTTCGATTCGTGCCCCCACAACCCCACCATCTCCTGTCGACGTTCTACCGAGCGGCGGACGCCGTGCTGGTGCCCAGTCGCAGCGAATCGTTCGGGCTGGTGGCGCTGGAAGCGGCGGCGTGTGGCACCCCGGTCATCGCCGCCGCCGTCGGTGGACTGCAGACGTTGGTGGATCACGGCAGCACCGGGTGGTTGGTGCCGGAGCGAAACCCGCAACGCTATGCCGATCATCTCCGGACCCTGTTTGGCGACCCGGTATTGGCCGCTCGCATGGGCGACGCCGCTGCCATGAGGGCCCGTCGGTATGCCTGGTCGGCCACTGCTGCGCGATTGCGTGAAGCCTTTGTCGGTCTCACCGAGCGGGCCTTGGTGCTGTGTCAGTGAGTCCAAGTGACCACGCCGAGCGCCTCATTCAGGGTTGGCTTGATGGCGAACAGCGAACCAGTTCGGTGGTGGCGGACGTACAGCGCGGTGCGGTGGAGGGCGCCGATCTAGCCCGCTGGTACGTGCGGATGCTGGGTGACGAGAAGATGGTCACCACCGTGTGGTTCACCCTACGAGAGCGCACACTGCACTTCGAGACGTACTTCATGCCAGCCCCGGAAGAGAACGTGGCGCAGTGCTACGAGTACCTGCTGCGGGCCAGTCCGCGCCTGTATTCCATGCGTTTTGCCATCGGCGCCGAAGACGCGGTGTACCTCATGGGCCAGTTGCCGTTGGCTGCCCTCAGCGAAGACGAGTTGGACCGCATCTTAGGGGCGGCGTATGCCCATTCCGAGGAATGCTTTCCCACGGCCATGCGTATCGGGTTCGGGTCACGCTTTCGCAGTGGCCCTCCTGCCTGACACGTATTGGCGTAAAGAGACCCTTGCGGTTTGGTCACTCGTGCCAGTACCTTCGTCTTCGCAAGGAACCCGGTGGTGTCTGCCGGTCGATTCGTTCGGGGAAGTGCGAATCGGCTGGTGTGCCCCGGGTTCTTTGCTTTCCCGGTCGGCCACTTTCCCGTCGTCGCGACACCAGGCGCGCTGGTCGCGAACCTGGCGCGCCGCCGCAGTGTCGCGATGGCGTACCCAGTGTCGCGACCGGCGGGTGGCGGGGGTGGGAGGTAACGTCAAGTGTCATGAGTACATACGAACTGATCGTCATGGGGGGCGGCCGCATGGGGGAAGCCCTGTTGGGCGGCATGGTGCGCGGCGGACTCAATCCCATTGATGTGCTCGTAGTGGAGCCCGTGGCCGACCGTCGGGCCGAGCTCGTGGCGGCGTATGCGGGGCTGGCGGTGGCCGACGCGCTGGCCCCCGATGACCACGGGGGCGGCGCCATCATTGCCGTGAAACCCGAGCATGTGGAAGTGGCCTGTCGAGCCGTGGGACCGGTGGTACCGCGCGTACTGTCCATTGCCGCCGGGGTCACCATTGCCAACCTGCAGGCCTGGCTGGGCTCTGATGTGAGCGTGGTGCGCTCCATGCCCAACACCCCCGCTCTGGTCGGCGCCGGTGCTTCCGGTCTTGCTGGCGCGGCTACGACCAATGCGCACGACATGGCCTGGGCGGAGCACATTCTGGCCTCCGTCGGAGTAGTGGCCACAGTGACGGAGTCGCTCCTCGACGCCGTCACGGGGCTGTCGGGCTCGGGACCGGCATACGTATTCCTGGTGGCTGAAGCGCTCATCGAGGCCGGGGTGCTGGTGGGTTTGCCTCGCGACACTGCGTCGCTGCTGGCCCGCCAAACCATTCTGGGCGCCGCCCGCCTCATGAGTGAAGGTGGCGAACTGCCGGAGGTGTTGCGGGCCAATGTCACCTCGCCCGGTGGCACCACCGCCGCTGGCCTGCGGGCATTGGAAGATCGTGGCATGCGAGCGGCGTTCATGGATGCGGTGGTGGCCGCCACCGCTCGCGCTCGGGCACTAGGACAGCCTCATTGATGGAACCCTCCGCTAGCGTCGCATGGCCATGCCATCCACCATCAGTTTCCTCAGCGACTACGGCCTAGTTGATGAATTCGTCGGCGTGGTGAAGGCCGTCATCCGCCAACTGGCTCCGGACACCGGCGTTATCGACATCAGCCATGACATCCATCCCCACGACGTACGGGCCGGATCGTTGACCCTCGTGAGGGCCATTCAGTACCTGCCTGACGGGGTGGTGCTGGCCATCGTTGACCCCGGTGTGGGTACTGCTCGACGGGCCATTGCAGTGGAGGCGGGCGACGACGGAATGATCTTGGTGGGTCCGGACAACGGCCTCATGGCCCCAGCCGCCGCCATTCTCGGTGGAGCCCGCCGGGCGGTGTCTCTCACCAACACCTCGTTACATCTCAGCGCCGCTGGCCCCACGTTCGCGGGACGCGACATCTTCGCTCCGGTGGCCGCCCATCTCTCCAACGGTATGGACCTCACCGAAGTTGGTGACCTGGTGGACCCTGCCGGTCTACTTCCCGGCATCGTTCCCCTCACCCGCGTCGAGGACGGGGTGGTGCATGGCGAAGTGTTGTGGGTGGACCGCTTCGGCAACGCCCAGTTGAATGTGGATCCCAACGACATCGTGGACTTCGGCGCGGCGGTCACGCTCACCATGGGCTCGGTGGTGCGGACCGCTAAACGGGCCGACACGTACGGGTCCATCAGAGGCAGCGAAATTGGATTGGTGGTGGACTCCTATGGGTTGGTGTCGGTGTGTTTGGATCGCCAATCGGCGTCTCGGGAGTTGGGGTTGGCAGCGGGGATGGCCATTGATCTGTCCGAACCCACTGATGGGCCCGGCGGGCCACCAAGCATGGGCGTGGTGACGCCGGTACAACTGGGCCCCCGTCGGGCAGACTGACGTCATGCGCCCCGCAGTCACGCTTTCCATTGTTTTGCTATTGCTTGCCATCATCGGGGCGGCGGTGTTCCAACTCGGTTTCGGTGGAGGGCCCAAGGCCCGGCCGGCGATCACCACAACCAGCACGATGGTGGCGGGCTCATGAACCTGGCAACCATCCTCGACCTACATCCCGGCGATGCGGGCGCCCTCACCAGTACCGGCGAAACCACCACTTACGGATCGTTGCGCCAGCAGGTCGATGGGGTGCGCGGTGGGCTGGTCGAGGCCGGAGTGCAGCCCGGTGACCGGGTGGCGCTGATACTGGCTTCCAACTGGTTCTTCGTGGTAGCCCATTACGCGGCGCTGGGTGCGGGCGCCGTGGTGGTACCGCTGAATCCCCAGAGCCCTGCCGCCGAACTGCAGCGCGAACTCACCACCGTGCAACCTCGCTGCGCCATAGTGGGACCGGCCGCTCGCGCCGCGTTCGCAGGGGTGGACCGAGCCGCCGCCGGTATCGAGATGGTGTTTGTACCTGAAGGGGTTGCGCTCCCCGACATCCGTTCGTTCGAAGACCTGTTGGTGGCCGACCCCGTTCCCATCGTAGACAGGTCCCCGGATGACCTGGCCCTACTGATGTTCACCAGTGGCACCGCCGGGTCGCCGCGTGCCGCTCAGCTCACACACGGCAATTTGCTGTCCAACCTGAAACAGATGCAGGCAGGCGAATGTACTCTGCGCGCAGACGATGTCAATTTCTGTGTGATTCCGTTGTCGCACATCTATGGCCTCAACGCCGCGCTCAACCTCTCGCTGTACGCCGGGGCGCGCATCGTGTTGGTTCAGAGATTTGACCCGGCCTCGGCGCTGCAATCGATCCGTGATCACAAGGTCACCGTGGTGGCTGGTGTGCCTCCTATGTACGGCGCCTGGGTGGCGCTCACCGAAGAGAGCGCACCGCCTGATTCGTTTCTCTCGGTGCGCTTGGCGGCCAGTGGTGCGTCACGGTTGGATCCTGCCTTGGCGGTGCAGTTCCGAGACCGCTACGGAGTGGGCATCAGTGAGGGATACGGACTCACCGAGGCGTCGCCGGCAGTTACCGGCGCGTCGTTTCCGTCACCGCGTTTCGGTACCGTCGGAGCACCCTTACCGGGGGTCGAGGTGCGCGTGGTGGACGATGACGGCCAAGACGTACTGGAGGGCGATTCGGGTGAAATATGGGTTCGCGGTCCCAATGTGTTCACCGGCTATTGGCACGATCTCGAAGCCACACAACGCGCTCTCACCGCTGATGGATGGCTGCGGACCGGTGACAT
>JANYHQ010000342.1 GCA_025358985.1 Acidimicrobiales bacterium | reverse complement strand
CCCGCATAGATCGTGGGCGACGGAGCGCTGAGCACGCCTCCCCACAGCTGCTCCCAGGTGACCCCGTCGCCCGAAGCTAGGGCCGCCATCACCGCGCCGCGGCGCACCGCCTTCAGGTACGAGGGCGCCGTCGCCAGCGTCGGGTCTGCTGCCTTGCCGAAGAGGTACGTGCCGTCGCCCGGGCGCATGTTGCCCCCAAGGGTAAGGGCCGCGCTCGAAGCCTCGTTGCCTTGCACGTAGGCGAAGAGCTCGGGAGTGAATGAGGTCAGGCTTTGCCGCAGCATGATGCCTCCCTTGGCGAGGCTGTTCGCGGTGCTGCCATCGACGCTGAACCCGAGCACTCGCGCGGTGAGTTCGACATCGCCGGTGCGCTGCTGAAACACCATGCGGCCCTCGTCGTCGGGGCCGTAGGGGTACAGGTCGCCGCCGTTGCCGACGACCTCGAACCCACCGTCGTAGCTGACGCTCCCCGACGCCTCGGGCAGACCGAACACGGTGCTCTCCCAGGTGGCAGGGAGCGGGCCGTCGTCGGGCGTCACCACCACCCGCACCAACGTGCTGTTGTAGCCGCCCGTGCCGTCGGCACAGATGACGTGTACTGGGTACACCAACCCAGGGTCAGTGGCAGACACGGTGTACGCGAAGTGAGTGCCCGCCAAGGTGCCGACCACTCCAAGCCACCGGTAAAAGCGTACCAAGAAGCCCTCGGGGTCGGTGCAAGACAGGTCGAACGCGGCGGTGCCACCCGGCTTGACGTTGATGAAGTCACTGGCGAGGCTGGTACTCAAGACGGGGCGTAAGTTCTTTTGCACCTCGTTGGTCGAGATGGGGTTGCTGGCCGACACATACGGAGGCGAGTCGGCCTGCCCCGCTTCAGGCCAGTAAAAATTGACGAACGCGGGCGGGCTGTCGAGCGCCCCGTTGTTCACGAATAACGCGACGGGAATTCGGCCTTTTGGCAACGTCGGGTCGTGGCTGACCGTCAGCCGCCAGATGCCGCCGCCCTCGGGTACGACGCTGACGTTCTTCTGCTCGGGGTACACCGTGTCCCACGAAGCGGTGAGGGGGCGCCACTGCAGGTCATACGAGCCCCCGACGTCGACTCGCAGAGCGATGGTTTCGCCGGCGTTGCCCCAGATTCGGGCCATGGTCTTATTGCTCGAGTGAATTCGTGAATCAGTCGGTGCGTTGTCGACGAGCGTCGCTCCGGCTTTGGTCACGGTGATGCCGACGACTTTGATGATCGCGATTGGCGGCGGCACCACCATCGCCCGCGCCGCTTGAATCATTCGGTACATGTGCAGGCTGTCGTCGTACTGGTGGTACGACGCATTTCGCGGCACGAATTCTTGCGATTCGTTGTTGCCGTTGGAGAAATACGCGGGGCGTTGAAGCATCTCACTCGCGCGCGGTACGCCTCTGCCATCGACCTCGGAGTACGGGAGGGTCTGGCGAAAGAGGTTGATCATCACCATCGCGTAGGCGCCGTTGAGCTTGAGCTCGTCTTTCGTGGCGCGCGGCAGGTACGCGCCGGCGACGAGCATCTTGGAGAGCGCTCCCAGTTCACTGCCCGAGCGGCCGACCGAGTTGAACGCGTGGGAGTACAAGCCATCGTAGGAGTCGATACCCCGGTTGTCGATGGTCTCGGCGTACGACAAGTACGCAGGCGTGCCTCGCACAGTGTTGGCGAATGAGAAGTACTGCTCGGTGTAGGCGATGTTGCCCTGCGCCTCGACGAGCTCGTGCCCCGAGTTGGCGAATGACTCGCTGGTGAAGTTGATGCCCAGGCGCGCCATGTCGAATGGTTGGCAGATGCCAAAGGGCACCCGCACGTATTGGCCGTTGAGGTCAATGCGATTGCCGTTGCCATCGCTCCAGCCGGTGCCGAGCACGGTGTGGGCGCCGTCACGCGTGGCGTAGGCGTCGTCCCATGAGCCGGCGATGGCGGGCTGGGTCGCGAGGGTCTGCATTTCCAAGAAAGGCACCGGGTAGGTGTTCACCGAAGGGTCGGGGTAGGCGCGAGTGGCTTCTGGCGTGGCCGAAAAGTCGCCAGATTTCATCACTGGGTCGCTCAGGTTGAAGCCGGTGTAGTGAACCACCGAAGCATCGAGGGTCCAGAGCTTCCACGCGGCGTTGGCGTAGTAGGGGTTGATGATGCCGCCGTCGCGCCGCGAGCCCGCGTCGGTGCCGGCGCCGCCCGCGTCGGTGCCGGCGCCTCCCGCGTCGGCGTTCGCGGTGCCTCCGTCTGGCATGGTCACCTGGCCTGCGTCGGCCGGCTCGCCGCCATCGTTTGTCGACCCCGCGTCTCGGTCGAGCCTGCCGCCATCAGCCAGAGGCCCAGCGTCGCGAAGGCCGGCGTCGAGCACGACCTGTGCGTCAGCCGAGGGAGTCGGGTCTGAACCAACGACGCCATTGCAGCCGGCAAGGGCGCATACGAGGCAGAGGTACCACGGAG
>JANYHQ010000338.1 GCA_025358985.1 Acidimicrobiales bacterium | reverse complement strand
CCGCCGAACAGAGGGATTGGTCGATCGACACGTATCTTGCCGGGCTGATCGAAGCCACCGACGTCGTCAACGACGTCGCTGGAAGCAAGGACTGCAATGCGATCGGCTTCTGCGCCGGCGGCATCACCCTTCTGATGCTGCTCGCCCACCTTGCAACGGTCAAGGACGACCGAATCCATGCTGCGACCCTCGGCGTGACAGGAGTCGATGCCAGCTTCGACAGCGCGATCACTCCCATCGCATCGACGCGGACGGCGCAACGGAGCGTCGCCCGCTCGCGGCGCAAGGGCGTACTCGAAGGCCGCTCGATGGCCAGCATGTTCGCCTGGGTCCGACCGAACGACCTCATATGGAATTACGTCGCCAACAACTACTTGATGGGTGAGAATCCGCCGGCATTCGATGTGCTCGCCTGGAATGACGACTCGACCAACCTGCCTGCGGCGTTTCACGCCGACTTCACCAACCTGATTGCGCAGAATGCCCTCATGGGTGCTGGGCGTATCAATGCTCTGGGCACCCCGGTTGACCTCGCAAGCATCCACAACGATCTCTACATCGTTGGGGCTCTGAACGATCACATCGTGCCCTGGCAGGCCACATACGCGCTCACCCAGGTGGCCTCGGGACAGCACCGCTTTGTTCTTTCGAACAGCGGCCATATCCAAGCGCTCATCAACCCCCCAGGAAATCCGAAGGCCAGCTTCCTCAGTGCCGACTCCTGCCCACAATCGGCAGACGCGTGGATGCTCACGGCCGCCAAGACGTCGGGATCGTGGTGGACTGACTGGATGGAATGGGCAGACAGACGGTCGGGCTCACTTCGCAAGAGTAGGACCTCGCTCGGCACGTCGAGCCATCCCGTGATTGAGCCTGCCCCCGGCCGCTACGTCCGACAGCGCTGATCCGTCGTGGCGAATCTTGTCGATCGCCCGCCGGTCTCCGGCGGACCAGGTGACCCAGTGGGTGGCCGAACCTCAAAAGTCCCCAAAACTTGGTCCACAACAACGGCGTCGTTTGTTCAGATCGGTGGACTACGCATCCGGTATCGAGTGTTCGGAACGGGGCGCCCGCTGCTGCTGATCATGGGCATCGGCGCAAACCTGGACATGTGGCAACCGTTGATTCCGGCGTTGTCGGGTCATGAGGTGATCGCATTTGATGCGCCGGGCACCGGCGGTTCAGCCACTCCACGCCTGCCCCGCTCCATGCGACAGAACGCCGATGTTGTGCGGGTGCTGCTCGATCGCCTCGGCCTTCCCGCCGTCGATGTGCTCGGCCTCTCCTGGGGTGGGTTGCTCGCACAGAAGTTCGCTATCGACCACCCCACGCGTGTCCGTCGACTGGTCCTCGCGGCAACGATGCCCGGCTGGCCATCCATCCCGGGACGACCGTCGGCCCTTCGTCACCTTCTGAGCCCGAAGCGGTACTACTCAAGCGCGCACTTCACCGAGATTGCCGGCGATCTGTACGGAGGCCGGGTTCGTCAGTCGCCGGAAGTCGTCCTTTCACAACTCCAACATCGCGTCACGCGACCTCCGAGCCCAAGCGGCTACTTCGCACAGATCGCGTCGACATGGACCTACTCCGGACTCCTCTCGCTCCACCGTGTGAAGGCGCCCACGTTGGTGCTGGCGGGCAACGACGATCCCATCATCCCGGAACGCAACTCGTTGATTTTCGGACGGCTGATTCCGAATGTGACGGTCGAAGTCGTCGACGGAGGACACCTCTTCCTCCTCGATGGAACCCCCGGTGTGGGGGAACGAGTCGCCACGTTCCTCGAGTCCCATGACTAGCCAATCGTCTCGCTGATCGTCGGGTCCTCGTCACTCGGCCCTGCTACTCAAGGTGCGCCGCGAGGTGCACAAAAAGTCGGGCGAGGGGCTTCTGCCGGTGCTGTCGGCGGCTAGATCTCAATCACGCAGTTTGTCGTGGTGGTGTGCCCGGTCGAGGGGTTGGGTGGGTGTGACTGACTCGGTTACGGTCACGGTGAACACTCGAGTGGAGGGCGGGGCGATGCGACGGTTCGGGTCGATACGAACAATCTGTGTATGTGTTGTGGCAACGTTTCTGGCCATTACGGGGGCGGCGCCGGGGTTGGCGGTGAGTGCTACGTCGATGCCGACTGCGACGGTGGGTGTGTCGAGGTTGTCGGTGTCTGATCGCTTCGCCTTGGGGTTGTACCGGGCGGTCGGTGCTGCGTCGTCTGAGTCGGGCAATGTAATTGTGTCGCCGTACTCGGCGGCGGAGGCTTTGGCGTTGGTGCGTGGCGGTGCTCGCCGTCGCACCGCCGACCAACTCGACGTGGTGTTGGCAGGCAAGAATGCCACGGTCGACCCGGACAAACGTGCGGTGTTGCGGGCAGCGTTGTTGACTGAGGCGGTGCCCGGCGCCGGGACGTATATGCGCATAGCGAACTCGGTATGGGTAGCGCAGGGTTACCCGGTGAACCCGACGTTCACGGCCCTTGCTTCGGGCCCGTATGCCGCCCGCGTCGATTCGCTTGACTTCGCCCACGACAGTACGGGCGCAGCGAAGACCATCAACGACTGGGTTGCGGGGATCACCGAAAACTTGATCATCAACCTGGTAACACCTGACGATTTCAACGCCTTGACACGGGTTGCACTGGTCGATGCCGTGCTGTTCCACGGTAAATGGCTGCGCCAGTTCGACATTGCTCGCACGACCGTGGAGCCGTTCCGTGTGGCCGGGCACAAGACCTCGGTGCCGACCATGATCGGGACTGGGGATGCGACAGTCACCAAAGCGTTGACGACGGTCAATTTGGATTTCACCGGCGACTTCCGGATGCATATCGCCATGCCGACACCCAGCACCGCAACCACGTCGACACCACAAACGTTGAGAGCGTTGGACGCAGCTGCGGTGTCGTTGTTCACCGGTCCGGGGCAGCGAGGCGTCCGGGAGGCATGCCCGAAGCTCGTGGTGCACCTACCGAAATGGGAGACCGACGCCACCCTGGATTTGATCAGTCCGCTGCGCACACTGGGGATCAAAGACCTGTTCGAACCCGGTCAGGCCGACCTCACCGGGGTTTCGCCTCAAGCCGCTGGTGAAGGCCTGTATGTGCGTACCGTCCGCCAGAAAGCCACGATCACCGTTGATGAGCACGGCACCGTCGCGGCGGCTGCGACCACAGCCATCGCCGAAGCCATCTCTGCTGAGCCGGCGTTCGTGAAGTGCCCCGACGAGGTCCGCTTGAACCGTCCGTTCACGTACGTCATCCAACACGTGTCCACCGGTGAAATCGTGTTCGTTGGGCGCCTCATGAACCCCGCTGCCTGACACCTGCAGCCTCAGAACCGGGGTGTTTCACAAGACCCTGCCGGGATCACGCAGGCGGCAACGTTGGCAGGGCTCGGTGATGCTCGTGCGTTGCCGCACACGGTCGGCGGGTG
>JANYHQ010000316.1 GCA_025358985.1 Acidimicrobiales bacterium | reverse complement strand
TACGCAGTTCGGCCACCTTCACCACCTACTACAAAGCGGAAGAGAAGTACGAGGCGGACCGGCGAGGCGAGTTCCATACCGTGGGCGACATTGCCTACCGAGACGATGAGGGATACATCTTCATCTGCGACCGAAAGAAGGACATGATCATTTCGGGCGGGGTCAATATTTATCCGGCGGAGATCGAAGCTGCTCTCGAACAGCATCCCGATGTATATGACGTGGCCGTGTTCGGCATCCCCGATGACAATTGGGGTGAGGCCGTGCACGCCATCATCGTGACGCAGCCGCCCGGCAAGCTCGATGCCGACGCAGTGATCTCATATGCGCGCGAACATCTTGCGGGATACAAGGTGCCACGGTCGATCACGTTCATGGATGAGTTGCCTCGTACCGGGTCCGGCAAGATCTTGAAACGAGAGTTGCGGGCCCCATTCTGGGCTGGCCATTCGCGGATGGTGGGCTGATCAAGGCCGGACCACCAAGCTTCAGCTTTGGCGGCCGCCTGCCGATGGTGTGACGCCGACCCGTCGTAGCCAGGCGCACGACCGGGTCGCTGCGCGCCCGCCGAGACCCGTTTTGCGCCCGAGAGATGTTCTCAGCCGACCGTTAGCGTCGGAGAGATGTTCTCAGCCGCACTCTCGGGCGCGAAACGGGTTTCCTAGACGCAGAACGCGCCCGAGACCCAACCTGAGACCCACTCTCGGGCGCAAATGTGTGTCTCGGGCGCAATGTGTGTGTCGGGCGGGCGGAACCACCATGTGGATCGGAGCGTTCAGGTTCGAACAACGGGGGATCTGCCCCGGCTGGCACAGTCGAAGCACGTGGTGGTGGACGGCAGTGCCAGTAACCGGGGCATGGCGATCATCACCGCACAGAGCCGACAGCGACCAAACGTGCCCCCTTCCAACCGGGCAAGAGCATCGTCGAGCGCCGCTGCATCTGCCACCGACTGGGCCAGCAACGCCGACACCTGGGCCCGCTCGAACCCAGTGGTGGAACCCTCTGGATCGTGCTCATCATCAGGTGGGTCGAGGGCCGTCGTCTCGGCGATGTCAGCAAAGCTGGTGGTCAGTGACTCGATGGTCCGTGCAACCCTGCCCTGCTCCTCGTTGATCAACGCCCGGAGCGCATCAATCTCGGGATCGGACAGCGACACCGAATTACTTCACCAGGGAACGCCCGATGATCTCTTTCATGATCTCTGTGGTGCCTCCGTAGATGGTGGTGATGCGCGCATCGGCGTAGGCCCGGGCAATGGGGTACTCCATCATGTAGCCGTACCCACCGTGGAGTTGCAAGCACGTGTCCACTGTGCGTTTCTGCAACTCGGTACACCACCATTTGGCCATGGCAGCCTCTTCCACGGTGAGCGCGCCGTGGTTGAGTTGGTCGATGCATCGGTCCACGAACACCTGACCGATCTCCACCTCCGTGGCCACCTCAGCCAACTTGAACTTGGAGTTCTGGAACATGGCTACGGGCTGGCCGAATGCCATCCGCTCCTTGGTATATGTCACCGTCCAGTCAAGGGCTATCTTGGCTGCCGCCACTCCGGCAATGGCAATAGACAGGCGCTCTTGGGCCAGGTTGCGAACGAGCAACGTGAAACCCTCACCCACCGCGCCCAACAAATTGGCCACCGGCACGTGAACGTCGGTGAAGAACAGCTCTGCGGTGTCTTGGCTGTGCATGCCCACCTTGTGTAGATTTCGGCCCCGTTCAAAGCCGGCCATACCCCGTTCCAGCACCAGCAAGCTGATGCCCTTGTGTTTCAAAGTGGGATCAGTCTTGACTGCCGTAATCACAAGGTCAGAGTTGTACCCATTGGTGATGAACGTCTTGGCACCGTTGACTACGAAGTGATCGCCATCGCGCACCGCAGTGGTGGACATCGAGGCCAAATCACTGCCAATACCGGGCTCGGTCATGGCCACGGCGGTAATGAGTTCACCGGTACAGATACCCGGTAGCCAGCGCTGCTTTTGCTCGTCATTGGTGAAGTGCAAGAAGTACGGCAATGTGATG
>JANYHQ010000311.1 GCA_025358985.1 Acidimicrobiales bacterium | reverse complement strand
GGACACCCACACCCTGCGTACCGTTGGCCTGCTGTGCATCAGCCTGGGCGTGTACGGCCTTATGTGGGTAGCCAAGTTCGCATTCTTCAACAAGGTGCTGTTCGCCCACCGCGAACCGGCCACCGCCTAACGCAACGCCCCCTACGATTCATTGGCGTGGGGCTCGCAGACGACTTCCGGCAGCTCTCCGATGAGGACCTGACCCACCTCCTCCACACCCGGACGGAGCTGGGGGACCCTCCCCCAACCACCTTTGCCGATCTGGCCCAACGCGCCAGTGCCCCCTATTCGGTGGACCGATGCGCCCGCACGCTGGACCGGTTCTCGGTACAACTCATGGATGCCGTGCGGTTCCTGGGCGACGCCGCCACCGTGGACCAGATCCAGTGGTTGGCTCAAGAACCCCCCTCCACCACCGACGTCACCGCCGGCCTGGCCCGCTTGCGTCGCCTGGGCATGGTGAGCCGAGACAGTGATGGTTCCGGAACCACTGTTTGGAAACTGCCCCCGGCGGTGCAACGTGTGGTTGGTATGAGCCGACCGTTCGGCATGGGGGAGCCGTTGGAGCGAGCCCTGGACCGTCATGCGGCGTCTGACCTACGGGTGATAGCCGAAAACCTGAGCGTTCCGTTGGTACCCGGCAAGGTGGGCTTGGTGCGACTGGTGGCGGATCACCTGCGCAACCCCGCCCGGGTGGCCGAGGTGTTGCGACAAGTGTCGCCCGACGCCGCTGCTCGCCTACTCGCCGCAGTCGACGACGGCTCGCTGGTGACCATCGCAGGGCTGGGGCAGCGGGGTCGGGTGGCGGCCGACGCGGCCCAGTTGTTGAGTCTGGGTTTGCTGGTACCCCTCGATTGGGACATCGCCGAAGTGCCGCGCGAAGTGGCACTCGCCATCAAGGGATCCAAACCTCTGCGCGCTTTCGATACCGAAGCACCGGCGGTTCTGATGTCGGCCACACCATCAGCGGCCCTGGAACTGGAGCAGCATCCCGCCGTCATCCTCGAACAGGTGGGTCGGCTCCTGCACCGCTGGGCGGAAGAGCCGCCCACCATGCTCAAGGCTGGGGGTCTGGGGCTCAAGGATCTTCGGTTGCTGGCCAAGGAACTGGGTGTGGACGCTCCCGTGGCGGCTCGGGTGGTGGCCCTGGCTGCAGTGGCGGGGCTGGTGTCGGTGGATCTGCTCACTGCCCGCGCGGTGACCACTGACCATGCGCAGGAGTGGTTGGAGATGGATCCGGCGCTGCGCTGGGTGCAATTGGTGGACCGCTGGAGTAGAGCACCCGAGGAGGTTGGGCGGGTGGCCGACGAGGAAACGCCTACCCCGGCGTTGCGGGGGGATATGGGGCCGTTGCCGGATGCAGCCTGGCGTAGGGCCAGGGTGTTGCGGGCGCTGACCACACTCGAACCGGGCAATGGACCTGACCTCGATACCCTGGTGAACCATGTGATCTGGGACGGTCCTGGGCGGTGGCGCGACTTCGATGACCATGTAGGCCCCCGGGTGAGAGTGCAGCGGGTACTGGGTGATGCTGCCGTCCTGGGTCTCACTCGTGCGGGCGCCCTCACTGCTGCGGCGCAGGCGTTGTTGAAGTCCGATCTGGGGGCTTGTAAGGCGGCGGTGGAGCCTATGTTTCCGGAGTCGGTGGACACCTTCACTGTCCAGGCCGATCTCACCGCCATTGCTCCGGGCGAGTTGCGCTCCGATGTGGGTAGCGAGCTGGCGTTGTTGGCCGATGTGGAATCGCGTGGCGGCGCCACGCTGCTGCGGTTTTCGGAGACGTCGTTGCGGCGGGCCATGGACAGGGGCCGCACCGCGCCGAGCATTGTGGCGTTTCTCGAATTGCATGCCCGACCCAGCGTTCCGCAGCCGCTGCGCTATCTGGTGGACGATGTAGGGCGCCGACACGGACAGATCCGGGTTGGCACATCGGTAAGTTATCTGCGCGCTGATGATCCGGCCTTGTTGGCGGCGGTGGTGAACCATCGCAAGGTGGGCAAGGCCGGTGTACGGCTCATCTCGCCCAATGTGGCAGTGAGCGCGATGGATGCCACCAAGCTCATCAAGTTGGTTCGCGAGGCTGGGTTCTTGCCTGCCCCCGATGGCGATGGTGACGTCATGGGCGCCACCGTGGCTGAACGGGCTCCCGCCTTGGTGCGTGATCTCACTCGACGAGCCCAGGCCGATGCCGATAGGGCGTGGCGCAGCGGCCTCGGTGAGGTGGATGCCAACAGCCTCCCCGGTCCCCATCTGGCCGCCGTGGTGTCGCGCCTGCGCGTCCGCAGTTAGCGCTGCTGGACCTTGAGGAGTCCCTCGCTGTACTGGGCCCGCAGCACCTTCTTGTCGAACTTGCCCACACTGGTCTTGGGCACGGCATCAATGAAGGTCCATCGCTCCGGGATCCACCACTTGGCCACTCGCGTTGACAAGAACTCCGACAGGGTGGAGGCATCCACATCGCTGCCCGGGCGGACCACCACGCACGCCATCGGCCGTTCGTCCCACTTCGGGTCCGGCACCCCAATGACCGCCGCCTCCAACACCGCAGGATGAGCCATCAGCACATTTTCCAGGTCGATCGACGACACCCATTCGCCACCGGACTTGATGACGTCCTTGGTGCGGTCGGTGATGCGCAGAAACCCACGGTCG